>NZ_JBHLSV010000004.1:0-228803 GCF_042434575.1 Brachybacterium hainanense | reverse complement strand
CGCAGCCCGGACCGCGCCCAGGCGACGGCCTCGACCCCGGCCTGGGCGGCGAGCCCGGCGTGCAGGGGCTTGCCGGGGGTGCCGAACTGGGCGCGGACCCCTCCGGAGCGGGAGGCGGCGATCGACAGCGCGGTCCCGGTCGCCTCGGTGTCCAGCTGCAGCAGGTGCGCGCCGGCCGCGGCGGCGGCGACGGCCCCCGCGGTGCCGGTGGGATGCCAGCCGGCCTCGTAGTGCGCGGGCCCCAGGGCGAGGCCCAGCCGGGCCATCACCTCGAGCCCGACCACGTACGCGGCCAGCAGCGCCTCGATCCGCGCCTCCGGGCCGGCGAGCGCGAGCAGGGTCGGCACCAGCACCGCGGAGGGATGTCCGCGGACCTGCTCGTGGGTGTCGTCCAGATCGAGCAGGTGGGCCTGGAAGCCGCCGACGAGTGCGGCGCGCGAGGGCGCGAGGCCCCTGCCCGTCCCGATCACGGTGCGCGGCTCGGCGGCCGCTCCCTCCGCGAGCGCCCAGCCGATCAGCCGGTCGCGATCCGTGCGCGCGGAGGGATCGGCGGTGACGGCGAAGGAGGCGGCGACGACATCGGCCACGGCGCGGGCCGCCGCATCGCGCAGGGCGGCGGCGTGTTCGCGATCCGTGCCGCCGAAGGGATCGGCGTCCCGGATGGCCCGGGCGAGGTCATCGCCCTCCATCAGCCGGGCAGGCCGTTCGGGTCCAGCGGCGAGGCTCCGGGCAGCTCCGGCTCGGCGCCGGGATCCGCCGGGCGGTGCACCGGCTCGCTGGCATGCTCGCGCAGGAAGCGGCGGGTGCGCTCCTCCTTCGGGCTGCGGATGACCTGCTTCGCGGGCCCCTGCTCGACGATGCGGCCGCCGTCGATGAAGACGACGCGGTCGGCGACCTCGGCTGCGAAGGCCATCTCGTGCGTGACGATCACCAGGGTCATGTGCTGGCTGGCGAGGTCCCGGATGACGGCGAGGACCTCGCCGACCAGCTCGGGGTCCAGGGCGCTGGTGGGCTCGTCGAGAAGGATCGCATGCGGGTTCACGCCGAGGGCGCGGGCGATCGAGACGCGCTGCTGCTGTCCGCCGGAGAGGGTGACGGGGAACTGCGACATGGTCGCCTCGGCGATGCCGACTCGGCCCAGCAGCTCGCGGGCCCTCTGCTCCGCATCGCGCTTCGGCGTGCCCTGCGCGGTCATCGGATCCATGACGTTCTGCAGGGCGGTGCGGTTGCGGAACAGGTTGTAGCCCTGGAAGACCATGGCGGTCTTGGACCGCAGGGCCCGTGCCTGCGGTCCGGTGATCCCGGGGGCGGTGACGCTGACGTCATCGATCGCGATGGTCCCGGCGTCCGGGGTCTCGAGCAGGTTCAGGCACCGCAGCAGGGTCGACTTCCCGGAGCCGGAGGGGCCGATGATCGCGACCACCTCGCCGGTGCCGACCTGCAGGGACACTCCGTCCAGGACGGTGTTGCTCTCGGTCCGGCCGTGGAAGGTCTTGTGGAGCTCGCTCACGTCGATCATGGACGGATCACCTCACGTATGCGCGGCCGAGCCGCTTCTCGAGTCGGCCCTGGATCCAGGAGTACACGATCACCAGCAGCCAGTACACGAGGCCCACCACGAGGAAGGTCTCGAAGAACCGGAACGAGGCGGAGGCGACGATCTTCGCCTCGGCGAACATCTCGGTGAGCCCCAGGGTGAAGGCCACCGACGTCTCCTTGAGCAGGGAGATGAAGATGTTGCCGGTCGCGGGCAGGGCGTTGAAGGCCGCCTGCGGGATGATGTACCGCCGGTACACCTGCGGGGAGGTCATGCCGGTGGCGAGGCCCGCCTCGAGCTGTCCGCGGTCCACGCTCGTGAGCGCCGCCCGGAAGATCTCCGCGAGGTACGAGGACTCCTTGAGGGAGAAGCCGATGATCGCCGCGGTCAGCGCGTCCATGGTGGACATGAACGGGAACAGCTGCGGAAGGCCGTAGTAGATGAGGAACAGCTGGACGAGGGTGGGGATGCCGCGGAACAGCGACACGTACAGCTGCGCGATCTGGTCCAGCACGGGGATCCGCAGGAAGCGGATGAGCGCGACGAACAGGCCGATGAGGATCGCGAAGAACATCGCCGCGACCGCGATCAGCAGGGTGACGGGCAGGAACTTCAGCAGCTGGGGCAGGACCTCCAGCATGTAGAGCGGGTCGAGATCCATGGATCAGCTCCCCGTGTAGCCCTCGGGCTCGGCGGAGACGTCGTCGCCGAAGTACGTCTCGGCGAGCTCCGTGAGGGTGCCGTCCTCGCGCAGCGCGGCGATCTGCTCGTTCACGGAGGCGACGAGCTCGGAGCCCTTGGCGAAGGGGAAGGCGACCGATTCCCAGGCGATCGGGTCGCCCACGAACTTCAGGTCCGCCCCGGACTTCTTGATCTCCGCGAGGAAGATGCCGGTGGAGTTGATGTACCCGTCCACGCGGCCGGCCAGCAGGTCCTGCATGGCGCCGTCGCGGGTCTCGTAGGTGCGGATCTCGAACTCGACGCCGTGCTCGGCCTTCCAGTTCTCGAGGTGCGTGGTGTTGTTCGAGCCGAGCACCCCCGCGATGGTGGTGCCCGCGAGGTCATCGAGGGTGTTCAGCTGCGCGTTGCTGCCCAGCGCCACGATGGTCGCGCCCATGTAGGCGTAGGGCTCGGTGAAGTCGTACTGGGCCGAGCGCTCCTCGGTGACGGCGACGTTGTTGGCGACGGTGTCGAGCTTGCGGGCCTCGAGCTGTCCCATGAGGCCCGAGAAGTCGGCGTTCGTCCACTCCACGGTCTTCCCGAGCTTCTCGGCGATCTTCTCGATCACCTCGACGTCGAAGCCGATGAGCTTGCCGTCCTCCTGGTAGCTGTTGGGGTAGGACTGGCCGGTGGATCCGGCGCGGATCGACTCGGAGGCGCCGCCCGAGCCGCAGGCCGCGAGCAGCGCGGGCAGGGCGAGGGCGGTGATCGCGAAGGTGCGGCGCTTCATGGTGCTCATGCGGCAAGGCCTTTCAGGAGGTCGGCGTGGCGCTCGCGCCAGCCGGTGTAGGCGACGGGGTCGATGGGGCGGATGTAGAAGTCGGTGACGTGGCCCAGGCCCAGGTCGGCGCTGCCGACGGGCTCGAAGCCGAGCCGGCGATAGTACTCCCCGAGCCAGGGGTGGTCCTGCGCGGTGCCGAGGGACACGGCGGGGGCGTGGAGCAGGCCCGCGAGCACCTGCTCCTGCAGGGTGTCGAGCAGCGCGCGGGCCAGGCCCTTCCCGGCGTGGGAGGGGTCGGTCGCGAGCCAGCCGATATGCGGCAGGCCCAGGTGGCCGGGGTTGGGACCCCAGGGCATGCGCAGGGACACCGTGGCTGTCAACGCCCCGTCCTCCCCGGTGATTCCGTAGGCGATGTTCTCGCGCAGATGGGCCAGGACCTGCTCGCGGGTGGCGTCGGCGGCGGCGAAGTGCACGCCCAGCTCGACGTTCTTCGCGTAGGCGGCCTGCAGCAGCGTGCGGTACTCGTCGACGCGGTCGGGACCGATGAGGGCCAGCCGGCCGATTCCTGCGCTCGCACGGCGCCCGGTGGGGACGGCCGATGCCATCTGGTCGCTCATGCGGCCGGTCCCGGCGATGCGGGCCCGTCGGCGGCGGGGATACCGGCCTCGTCGGCGGCGGCGAGGACGGCGTCGATCGCAGCGCCGGTCTCCCCCAGGTACGCCGAGGCGTCGAGCCAGGAGCGGAGGGTCCCGGCGTCGAAGCGGGAGCTGACGCGCGGGTCCTCGAGCAGGACGTCGGCCAGGTGGCGGCCGCTCTCGACGGCGGCCATGGACGCGTCGTAGACGATGTGGTGGGCGGTCTGCTTGCCGAGCTCCCGACCGATCTCGAACATGGCCTTCTCGGAGAGGATCAGCCCGCCCTGGAGCGCGAGGTTGCGGGCCATGGCGTCCTCGTGGACGACGAGGCCGGAGAGGATCCGGCCCAGGGTCGCGAGCTGTGCGGAGAGGTAGAGGTGGATCTCCGGCAGGGCGATCCATTCGGCGCGCCAGGAGATCGCGTCGCGCTCATGGACGGTCGCGGCGCCGTCGAGGACGAGGGCGGCGGCGTGCTTGATCGGCGCGGTGAGCGCGGCCGCGCCTTCGAGCAGGGCGGGGTTGCGCTTGTGCGGCATGGTCGTGGAGCCGATCTTCCCGGCGGTGAAGGGCTCCTCGATCTCGCCGATCTCGCTGTGCATGAGGGTCGACAGCTCGGTGGCGATCTTGCCGAGGGTCGTGGAGACGAGGGCGAGCGTGCTCGCGTACTCGCCGATGCGGTCGCGGGCGGCCTGCCAGCCGATCCGCGGGGTCGCCAGGCCCAGCCGGTCCAGGGTGCCGCGCTCGATCTCGCGGCCGCGGCCCTGGAAGGAGGCGTAGGTGCCGATGGCGCCGTTGATGTTGCCGGTGAGCACGCGGCCCGCGACGGCATCGAGGCGCTCGAGGTGGCGCAGCGTCTCGTCGAGCCAGACCGCGGTCTTGAAGCCGAAGGTGGTCGGCAGTGCCTGCACATAGTGGGTGCGGCCGGCCATGGGGGTGGCGCGGTGGCGCTCGGTGAGGTCGCGCAGGGCGGCCGCGAGCGCGACGAGGTCGCGCCGCAGGGGGGCCAGGGCGTCCTTGATCTGCAGGATCGTCCCGGTGTCGACCACGTCCTGGGTGGTCACGCCGTAATGCACCCATTCGCCGTGCTCGCCGGCCGCTGCCTGCAGGGCGCCGACGGTCGCGTTCAGGGAATGCATGGCCTTCGCGCCCTCGGCGGCGATGGCGGCGAGGTCGAAGTCGCCGCCGGCGGCGTCCGCGATCGCATCGGCCGCGTCCTGCGGGATCACCCCGAGCGCACCCTCGGCGGCCGCGAGGGCGGCCTCGACGTCGAGCTGGCGGCGCAGGCGGCTCTCCTCGCTCCAGATGCCCCGCATCTCCGGGGTGCTGAAGCTGTTGCCGATCGTGAGCATGTCGACGACGTGGGAAGACATGGGGGGTCCTTCCGAGGTGGGGTCTCGTGGCCCCGGGACGGGTCGTTCCCGCGGCCGAGGATCCTCGGGCACATGCCTCGGGGACGCACGACCCGGGCAGCCCGGGGCTGAGGCATCACGCTAGGTGATGTGCGTCTGCAGTGGACACCAGGCGTCGGAATGTGAACACCGGTCGGCGTTCCCGCAGGCCGGGCTCTCGGCCGTCATGCCTCAGCGGTGGCAGCCCTCACAGCATCGGCCCTGGGGAGCGCCCGGGGACCGGGACGCACCGGGAGGCGCCTGCGGGGCCGCGGCACCCGAGGCCCCCTAGGCTCGCTCCCATGGAGTTCACCGAGTACCGCACCCGCCTGGCCGCCTATGCCGTGATCGTCCGGGAGGTCGCACAGCAGCAGGAGATCCTGCTGAGCTGGTTCAACGGCGAGACCCCCGGGTGGACGATGCCCGGCGGGGGCGTCGACTTCGAGGAGAGCTGCGAGCAGGCCGTGGTCCGGGAGGTCCGCGAGGAGACCGGCTACGACGTCGAGGTGGGAGCTCTGGTCGGGGTGGACAGCCCCTTCACGCACCATGATCCCCGCAGCGGACGTCCCTTCAAATCGGTGCGCGTCGTCTACGAGGCGCGGATCATCGGCGGCGAGCTGGGCACCCTCGAGGTGGGCGGCACGACCGACCGCGCCGAATGGGTCCCGCTCGCCGCGCTCGATGCGGCCGGACCGCGGACGAACCTGGTCGATGCCGCGCTCGAGGCGTGGAGGCGGCGATGATCGACGGCTCCGGTTTCACCGACGACGCGACGGAGCTCGCACGGCTGGACGCGCTCGGCCTCGTCCCGGACCACGGCGTCCTCGCCCTCGGCGAGCCGACCCACGGCACGGGAGAGGCGTTCGCCTGGAAGATGGAGGTCATCCTCGCCCTGGCCCGCCGCGGCCGCCTGGCCGCTCTCGCCTTCGAGGACCCGTACGCGACCGGTCTGCTCGTCGACGACGCCCTGCGCGGGGACGGCGACCTGGACGCGGCATGGGGCAGGGCGTCCTCGGTCTGGCGAACGGGGACGATCCGAGACGGGCTCATGAGGCTTCGCGACCTGAACCGCAGGCTGCCCGTGCGGAGGCGGATCCGGTTCCTCGGGATCGATATCCGCCGACCCTCTGCGGCAGCCCAGCGTCTTCTCGATGCAGGCTGCACGTCCACAGCCCTCGATCGGTTCGCACGCGGTGCCGAGCCGTCCCCCGAGGATCTGGCCGCCCTCGGCACACTGCTCCCCGCCATGGCGGAGGACGCCGCCGCGGTCGAGGTCCGCGGCGCGGCCCGTCAGCTCGCACGGCACATCGACGCCTACCTTCTCGAACCTGATCTGGAAGGGCTCCACCGGCGTGATGCGCACATGGCGCGGACCCTCCTCGAGAACCTTCCTCGCGAGGGACTCACCGTGCTCTGGGCGCACAACGAGCACATCGCCCGCGATCCCGACAACTTCGGCGGACCGAGCACCGGGCACGTGCTCGCCGAGGAGCTCGGCGGCGCCTATGTGCCGGTCGGCGCGCTGTGCGGGGAGGGCACCTGCCGCGCCGTGGACCCGTCCACCGGAGACCCCGGCTGGAGGTCCGTCCCTCTGCCTCCCGTACGCCCGGGGACCACGGAGGATGCGCTCCGCACCCGGGGCGAGGCGATCGTGCTCACCTCGGACCTCGCACATCCGGGCCCGCGCCGCTTCATCGGCTGGAGCCTCGACACGTCCCTGTTCGAGTCCGCGCCCGACACCTTCGAGGTGCGCCGACCGAGCAGCGACTTCGAGGCGATCCGCTGGTTCGCGACCAGTACGGCCGATACCGACACGGGTCGAGTCGGCTGGCCCGGCGTTCCCGCGGGAACGCCCGGTGCCCTCATTCCTGCCGCAGCTCCCGGCGCGCGGTCGACACGACGGCTTCGGTGAGCTCGTCCAGCAGCCGCGAGGGGGTCTTGGCGACCTGCCAGAACAGCGGGGGCGTGACGGGCTCGCCGCCCAGCGGGAGCAGCCTTCCGGAGGCGAGCAGCGGATCGGCCTGGAAGGTCAGGAGCATCCCCCAGCCCAGTCCTGCCTCGACCGCGGCGGCCAGGTCGTGGGTGCTGGGGACGAAGTGGCGGGGAGTGCCCGCCGGATCCACGCCCAGACGGCGCAGCCAGGTGGCCTGGAGCTCGTCGCTGCGGTCGAAGTCGATGCGCGGGGCACAGGTGAGCGCCTCGGCGGTGACCCGAGTGGTCTGCGCCCGGTCGCTCGGGCCGATCCATCGCTCCCACCAGGCGGGAGCAGCCGCGGCGACGTAGACGAGGCTGCCCAGGGCCGTCACCGAGCAGCCCGGGGACGGGACCGGCGAGCTGGTCACGGCGGCGACCGCCGCGCCGCTCGCGAGATGCCGCGCCGTTGCGTCCTGGTCCTCCCGCAGCAGCTCGAGCTGCGCATCGTGCCGGCGTGCGAAGCCGGCGAGGGCTCCCAGGAACCAGGTCGCCATCGAATCCGAGTTCACGGCGATGCTGAGCCGCGGGCTCTCTCCGCGGGCCTCGAGCCCCAGCTCCGCGAGCGCCTCATGCTCGATGAGCGCGTGGCGGCGGGCGAAGCGGACCACCGCCTGCCCGGGCTCGGTGAGGCGGGCCGGCTTCGCGCGCACGAGAAGCCGCTGCCCCAGCTGCTGCTCGAGGAGCCGGAGCCGCTGGCTCACGGCCGATGCGGTCATGTGCTGGCGCCGGGCCGCCGCCTCGAGCGTCCCCTCCTCGGCGACGATGCGCAGCGTCTCGGCGAGTACGGGATCGATGGGCATGCTCGCATCGTAGATGAAGCGCTGCTTCATCAGCATCAGAGATCATCGCTGGTGCTTCACTCGAAAGGTTCCTACCGTCGAGGGGTGACTGCTGCTCTTCACGGCCTCCTGACGGGGCTGACCCTGATCATCGCCATCGGCTCCCAGAACGTGTTCGTGCTGCGGCAGGGACTGCGTCGTGAGCACGTCCTCGCCGTCGTGCTCGTGTGCCTCGCCTCCGACGTGGTGCTCATCAGCGCGGGCGCCAGCGGGCTCGGCGCGCTCCTGCGGGCAGCGCCGCAGGTCGTGGCCGCAGCCCGCTGGGCAGGGGTCGCGTTCCTGCTGGGCTACGCCGTGCTCGCGGCTCGACGCGCCCTCCGCGGTGACGGCGGCGGGATGGAGGCGGACGCCCGCGGCACACGCACAGGCCGGGGCGCCGCCGTCCTCACCGCGCTCGCCCTGACCTGGCTGAACCCGCACGTCTACCTCGACACCGTGCTCCTGCTCGGCTCCGTCGCCGCGAGCCACGGCGAGCAGGCGCGCCTCTTCGCCCTCGGGGCGATCGGCGGCAGTGCCCTCTGGTTCACGGCCCTGGGCTTCGGCGCCCGACGGCTCGGGACGTTCCTGCGCAGGCCCCGCGCATGGCGGATCCTCGACGGTGCGGTCGCCGTGACGATGCTCCTGGTGGCGGGGATGCTCGCGGCGGGCTGAGGACGCGGCGCCCGTCCTCGCCGCTTGCCCTCTCGCGCAGGCCATGGCAGGGTCGAACGATGCGCCTCGCTGTCGACGCCGTCCCCTCCTCCCCTGCCGCCGCCCCGCTGCTCGCCCCCGCATGATCCTCGCCGAGAACCTGGTCAAGGAGTTCAGCCGTCCCGCACGCGTCGAGGGCCCCTTCGCCGGGCTGCGCTCGTTCTTCTCCGCGAAGCGCGTGGTGACGCGCGCCGTCGACGACATGTCCCTGCGGATCGACGACGGCGAGATCGTCGGCTACCTGGGCCCGAACGGCGCCGGGAAGTCCACGACCATCAAGATGCTCACCGGGATCCTGCGCCCCACCTCCGGCCGCGTCGAGGTCGAAGGCGTCGTGCCCTGGCAGGACCGGCGCGCAAACGCCCGGAACATCGGCGCCGTGTTCGGGCAGCGCTCCCAGCTGTGGCTGGACCTCCCCCTACGGGACTCCTTCGAGCTCATCGCCAAGCTGTACGGGCTGAGCCCGGCGGACTACCGTCGCTCCCTCGAGCAGTTCGTGGACCTGCTGGACATGGGTCCTTTCCTGGACACGTCGGTGCGCTCGCTGTCTCTGGGGCAGCGGATGCGCGGCGACATCGTCGCAGCCATGCTGTACCGCCCGCCCGTGCTCTACCTCGACGAGCCGACCGTGGGCCTGGACGTCGTGGCGAAGACACGGATCCGCGCGTTCATCGCCGAGCAGAACCGCACCGAGGGCACCACGATCCTGCTGACCACCCATGACCTCGCGGACATCGAGCAGCTCGCCCGGCGCGTGGTCATCATCGACGAGGGCCGGCTCCTCTACGACGGCGACCTCACCTCCCTGCGCGACCGGTACGCACCCTTCCGCGAGGTCGTGGTGACCGCCGCGCACATCCCCGCGGGCCTGGACCTCGACGGGCTCGAGCTGCGCGAGGTGCAGGACACCGGCACGGCGGGCGAGCAGCGGGCGTCGTTCCGCTTCTCCCCGGCCGCGCTGCCCGCTCCCGCAGCGATCAGCCGCATCACGAGCGCCCTCGAGGTCACCGATCTCACCTCCCGCGAGCCGGGGGTCGAGGACGTGATCCATCGGATCTACACCGAGCGCGGGGTCGTCCGATGACCGGCGCACCTGCCCGCATGCCCGCCGCCCTGGTCCGCGATGGGATCCTCGCCTCCGTCCGCCAGGCCGCCCGGGCTCAGTTCGTCTTCCGCACCTCGACCTGGACGGGGATCATCGGCTGCGTGCTGCAGGTCGTGCTCGTGCACCGGGTGTGGACGGCCGTCTACGGGGCACGGACCGAGGTCGCAGGCATCGACCAGCGCGACGCCATCACCTACGCGGTGCTCGGAGTCCTCATCACCACGATCTTCCAGCCCTTCGTGTTCGACACCCTGTTCGGGCGCCTGCGCACGGGCGCGATCGCCTTCGACGTCATGCGCCCCGTCTCCGCGGTCCCGCTCGCGCTCGCGCAGCAGGTCGGTGCCGCCGCCGGGCAGCTGCCCGCGGTCGGGGCCGCCCTCGTGGCCGGACTGCTCGTCGGCGCGATCGCCCTGCCCGGATCGGTCCTGTCCGGCCTCGCATTCCTGATCTCGATCACGCTGGGCTTCGCGATCTCGCTGATCCTCAACTTCACCGTCGGCCTGGTCGGCTTCTGGACGGTCGAGGTGGGCGGCGCGTTCCTCATCTATCGGATGGTCGCGCAGTTCTCCTCCGGCGCCCTGATCCCCCTGTGGTTCATGCCGGGATGGCTGTCCGGGACGCTCACCGCGCTGCCGTTCTCCGCGCAGGTCTTCGTGCCGCTGTCGATCTACGTCGACACCGCGCCCGGCTGGCACACGGCAGGGGCGATCGGGCAGCAGATGCTGTGGGTCCTCGCGCTGAGCGCGCTCGCCGCGCTCGTATGGCACCGGGCCGTGCGGAGGCTGGTGGTGTTCGGTGGCTGATCCGTTCACACCCCGCCCCGGCACCCTCGCCCATCCGATCCCGGCCTGGCGCACCTACTTGATCCTCCTCGGCGCCGCCTGGCGCAGCGTGCGCGTCCACCGTATGAACCTGGTCCTGACCTTCTTGGGATCCGCGGCGCTGCAGGGCACGCAGCTCGCCTTCATCGGGGTGCTGCTCGGCGCCTTCGGAGCGATCGCCGGCTGGGATGTCGCCGAGGTCGCCTTCCTGTACGGACTGCGCCTGACCGCGCACGGCGTGTGCACCGTGAACTTCGGACAGCACCGGTACAGCGCACCGGCGATCCGCAACGGGGAATGGGACAGGTTCCTGCTGCGTCCCGCGGGACCCCTGCTGCAGCTGCTCACGAAGGCGCTGAACCCCGGGACGCTCGGCGACCTGGTGCTGGGACTCGCGATCCTGCTGACCGCCGCGAGCCGCGTCGAGGTCACGTGGACGCCGTGGATCGTGCTGTACGTGGCGCTCGCCGCGATCGGCGGCGGCCTCGTCGAGGCGGGGCTGCAGATCGGGATCTCCGGCCTGGACTTCCGCATGGGGCCGACCACGCGGATCAAGGACACCGTGGACAGGATCCTCACCGACTTCGGCGCCTATCCCATGTCGATCTTCGGCACCGCCGGCACCTGGCTGCTGACGTTCCTGCTGCCGCTCGCGTTCATGGCCTACCTGCCCGCGACCGTGGTGCTGGGCCGCACCGGGGACCTCGTCGTCCCGCTCTGGCTCGCGGTGATCGCCCCGCTCGCGGGCCCGATGATCCTCGTCGCCGGGATCGCCGTGTTCGGACGGCTCAGCCGCGGGTACGTGAGCCCGGGATCCTGAGGCGCGGGTGCGTCGGGCCCGCGCGGCGCAGAGCAGAGGGGCACCCCCGCCGGCAGCCGGCTCACGGTTCCTCCCCCTGCTCCCCGACGAGCGACTCGCCCAGCTCGGTGCGCCGGTAATGGACCTCCCGCCCGGTGCGGGCGCGGTGGACCAGGCCCGCGTCCTCCAGCACGGCCAGGTGCCCGCCGACGGTGCCGAGGGCGTAGCCGAGCTCCGCATGCAGCTGCGAGGGCGTCCCCGGCAGGTCCAGGGCCAGCAGCACGGCCGCCCGCCCTGTCCCCAGCAGGCGGCCCAGCGCCTGTCCCCGGCGCGGCGCGACCGCGGCACGGGAGCCGCGGGCCCCGTAGACGAGGGCGACGCCGGCGGGACCGTCGCAGGTCCAGCGGCCCCTCACCTGCGTGGTCGGGATGAAGGACAGATGCTCGTGCACCAGCAGGCTCGTGCCGGTGCGACGGGAGACGAGCAGCGCATCGGGGTCCTCCCAGAGGACGTCCCGGGCGATGCCGTCGACGGCGCCGGCCCAGCCGGAGGAGCCGATGAGCGCGGTGCGGAATGCGATCTCGCGCCGCAGGATCCGCTGCCGGCGCGCCCAGTCCGGGACGATCAGCCGTGCCCAGGCGCTGCGCAGCGCGGCGGCGAGACGGACCGGCAGCGCCGGGGTGCGCAGCCACGCGGTCTCCTGCGGCGTCCACGCCTGGGCGACCGAGTCCTCGAGGGTGCGGACCGTCGCGTCCGGGTCCCAGGCGGCGAGCTGGGCCAGCTCGGCCTCGAGCCGCACCTCCCCCGTCGCGGGCGGCGCGAGCCCGATGAGGTCCGGGAACCACTTCGTGTGGCCGATGAGATCGACGAAGGAGGCGTGCAGCGGATCCTCGGCGCGCCACCGCCGGAAGGCGACCGTTCCGGCAGCCCCCGAGCCCACCGCCTGCCGCGGCGCCTCGAGGGCGGCGGCCCCGCCGGTCAACGCGCCGATCAGCTCCGCGAGCGGGGAGATGACGAACCGCGTGCGGGCCAGCGCCCCGGGGGTGAGGACGAAGCGCATGGTGCTCCCCTTCCACGGGCCCGTCCGGCACCGACCTCGAGACGTCCCTGTTCTGCATGTTTCGCCTGTCACCGAAAGCCTAGGGGGAGCGGGCCCGTCCGCGGACGATGGCACGATGCCTCCAGCCCCACCCGCCGCCGCATCCCCGTGGACCCCGGCGTTCCGCCGCTTCTTCGTCGCCCAATGCCTCTCCTGGCTGGGGAGCTCGATGACCCCGGTCGCGCTCAGCTTCGGCGTGCTGCGGGAGACCGGCTCGACAGCAGCACTGGGGCTGGTCCTCACCGCGAGCACGGTGCCCATGATCGCGCTGCTCCTGGTGGGCGGGGTGGTCGCGGACCGCGTGCCCCGGCGGGCGCTGCTGACGATCACGCACCTCGTCGCGGGCCTCGCCCAGCTCGGCAGCGCCTGCTGGTTCCTGCTGGACGCCCGCTCCCTGCCGGTCCTCGTGGCCGTGACGGCGCTCGGCGGGCTGGCCTCCGCCTTCACCGCTCCCGCCCTGCGCGGGATCATCACGGACCTCGTCCCTCACGAGGCGATCGGGCGGGCGAACGCGGTCCGCACCACCTCCCGGAACGTCACCCGCATGCTGGGGCCCGGCGCGGCCGGGCTGCTCGTGGCCGTCGCCGATGCCGGCTGGGCGCTCGCCCTCGACGCCATCTGCCTGGGGCTCGCCGCCGCCGTGCTCGCCACGATCCCGAACCCGGACTCCTCGCCCCGCCCGCCCGGTGCGCCGACCCCGGCGCCGACGGCGGCCCGCACGAGCCTTCCCGGTGCCGTGCGCGAGCTCCTCGCCGATCTGCGAGGAGGATGGGAGGAGTTCACGAAGCACCGCTGGCTCTGGCTCGTGACCTGTGCGTTCACCGGGATGAACGTGCTGATCGGCGGGGTCTGGCTGGTGCTGGGGCCGGTGAGCGCGGAGCACACCATCGGTTCCGCAGGCTGGGGGCTCGTCCTGGGCGCGCGCGCCGCCGGACAGGTCGCAGGCGGCGTCCTCGCCTACCGCTGGTCGCCCGCGCGCCCCATGGTCGCGGTGCTCCTGCTCCCCCTGCCGTACGCCGCCGTGTTCGCGGCGCTCGCGGCCGGGGGCGGGCTGCCTCTGCTGCTGGGGCTCGCGGTGCTCGCGGGGCTGGGATCGGCGATGGGCGACGTGCTGTGGGAGACGACGCTCCAGCAGCGGGTCGCCCGCGACGCCCTCTCCCGCGTCGCCTCGATCGACATGCTGCTGAGCTTCGTCTCGGTGCCGGTCGGGCAGCTCGCCGCACCCGCGCTGTCAGCGCTGCTGGGCGCGCCGCTGGTCATCGGCCTGGGGGCGGTGCTGTGCGCAGGGACGCTGCTGGCCCCGCTCGCCTCGGCGGACGTGCGAGGGCTGCGTGCGCAGGCTCCGCGCTGAGACGGGCGCGGGACGCGGAGCCGGGTCAGTCCGCCTCGCCGGTCCCGCCCGTTCCCACCGGCACGAAGCGGCCCAGGAAGGCGAGAAGATCGGCCATGACCTCGGCCCGGTTGGTCTCGTGCAGCAGCTCGTGCCGCGCTCCCGGGTAGAGCTGGGACTCGGTCGCTGGCCCGGCGATCTTCGCGAGGCCCGCGACCGCGTCCTCGACCGGGACCAGGCGGTCGTCCTCGCCGTGCAGGTGGAGCACCGGGACGCGACCCAGGCGGCCCGCGATGCTGATGCGCTGCAGCTCGTCCCGCAGGGCCTGCAGGGTGGGCCGGGCGAAGCCGCCGTGCCAGACCAACGGGTCGGCGGCGTAGGCGGCTGCGACCTCCGGGTCACGGGACAGGAGTTTCGGGTCGATGGGGGTCTCGGGGATCTCCGGCAGGGGCAGCAGCTCCTCGATGGTCTCCCAGCGGCCCAGCACCGGGCTGAGGAGGACGAGGGCGGTGAGCCGGGCGCCGAATCGCTGCGTGCAGCGGGCGCTGAGCATCCCGCCCATCGACACGCCGATCAGCACGACGGGCAGGCCGGGGTTCTCGGCGACAGCATGGTCGATCACCCGGTCCAGGTCCTCGACCGCGGCCTCGGCATCGCGGATCAGGGCCCGGGCGCCGTCGCTGCGACCGTGGCCCTCGTGGTCGGCGGCGTGGACGGCGGCCCCGGCCTCATGGAGGCGGGCGGCCGTCCAGCGGAAGCGGCCCACATGCTCCCCGTAGTCGTGGGCGATCACAGCGATCCACCGCGGGTTCCGCGGCGTCCAGGACGTGCCGACGAGCCGGCCGGCGTGGCCGTCGAGGGTGAAGTCGGTCGTCGTGACACCGTTGCTCATGGGGACATCATCGCGCGGAACCGCGTGCCGCGGGACGGTCGTCCCGCCTCGGGAGGTTCGGTCCGTCCGCCCTGCGGGGGCGGCGCCTCCGGCCTGGGGAGCGCGGCTCATCCGTTCCGAGGAGAGCGGCTGGTCTACGGCGGGACGAGCAGGGGCCCCGCGGCGCCCGACAGCTGCTCAGGCCCGCCTCGCGAGGCGGCGCTCGGCCTCCTCGAGGATCCGCGCGGATCCCTCATGGACCTGCCGCACGCCGTCCTCGACCGGGAGAGCACGCAGCCGGGAGGAGATGATCTCGACGCCCCAGTCCCCTCGCCAGCCGGCCTCGTGCATCGCCAGGACGAAGCCCGCGACGTCGAGGTCGCCGTGACCGGGCAGGCTGCGCTCGGCGAGGCCGTGGCCCTCGCGGGCGCGCGCGGCGAGCGCCGCGTCGATCACGGCATCGCCCAGCTCGACGACATGGACGGGGACGCCGTCCAGCAGCGCGGGCAGGTCCTCGAAGCCCTCGCCGCTGCGGGCCAGCTGGAAGGCGTCGACGGCGAGGCCGGCGCGGGGGTTTCCGACGCTCCGCACGAGGTCGATCGCGTCGGGGAGGGTGGGCAGGACGGTGTGGGACATGGGCTCGAGGGCCACGTCGACGTCGTGGGGCGCGGCGGCCTCGGCGAGCTCGCCGAAGGCGTCGATGAGCCGCTGTCCGGAGGGCTGGTCGCGCAGGGGCGTGCGGGCGGGGGCGCCGACCTTGAGGGCTCGGGCGCCCAGCTGGGCGGCGGCCTCGAGGAGCTCCCCGCGGACCCGATCCGAGGCGTCCTTGCGGGGTCCGCTCTGCCACCAGTCCTCGAGGAACTCGACCTCGATGCGATCGATGCCGGCATCGGCCAGACGGCGGCGCAGGGCGTCGAGGCCGGGGGACGCCGTGTAGGCGCGGAGGTCGGGGTGGGACAGTCCCACGCCGTTCCAGCCGGACGCGGCGATGGCGGCGATGCGCCGGTCCAGCGGGACGGGGCTGCGTTCATCGGCGCTGCCGGGGCCCACATCCCCGGCCCAGGTCCAGCAGGAGGCGAGGAGCCGCCGACCGATCCGCGGCTCCGCCGCACCCTGGATGCCGCCGGATGGAGCGGGCATGCTGTCGTGGTGGATCATCGGTCCTCCGCATCGTCGGGGAGCGCGCCGGATCCGCACGGCGGGCGCGGCCGCGCGGAACCGCGGCAGGGACGATCGTACACACAGCGGGAACGGGTCCGGAGGCCCTGTCATCTCAGTGCACGTCGACGATCTCCCCGCTGCGGGGCAGCGCGCCGCCGCTGCCGCGGGTGACCGCGACGCCGAAGGTCAGGGGCACGGCACCGGCGTGGTCGGGATCCTCCCCGTCCATGGCCTGGACGTGGAGATGCGGCTCGGTGCTGTTGCCGGAGTTGCCGCAGCGCCCCAGCAGGTCTCCGGACCTGACCGGGTCACCGGGACGGACCACGATGCTGCCGCGCTGCAGGTGGCACAGCGCGATGACATGCGGGCCGATGCGGAGCAGGACATGGTTCCCGGCCAGGGCCGACCATCCCCCGGCGGCGCGCCTCCCCTGGGTGACGGCGTAGCCGAGGGACGGGAGCCCGCGGTGGGCGTCGTGGTCGGGGGCGTCGGAGCGGATGGCGAGGACCGTGCCGGGCCCGGGAGCGAGGATCGGCCGACCGAATCCGGGGAAGCGCTGCGGGGGCTCGGGGGCGATGAGGGTCCGACCCCGTATCGGAGCGGTGCGTCCGTCCTCGTCGACCGGGACGAAGTCGATCGCGTGGGCGCTCGCGAAGCGGTGCGTGCCATGGCTGGGGACCTGGTCGGCAGGGCTGTTCTGCACGAGCCAGCGCCCGGTGAAGGGGTAGTCGAGCGCTGCTGCAGCGATCATCGGCACCTCCTTGCCTCAGCGCCCGGGGCGGCGGCGCCCGTCGCGGAAGGCGCTGAGCAGCCACGGCCAGTCGGTCTGGACGAGGTCGGCTCCCAGGTCGAGCAGCGGCCCCCACCCCTGCTCGGGCCCGCAGAGGACTGCCAGCTCGTCGTCATGGTCGCCGAAGAGCCGCTTGTCGTTCGCCAAGCGCTCGGCGTTGAGGAGGACGCACAGGCCGCGGGCGTGCAGAGCCGCGATGTAGGCGGGGTCGGCGAAGGGATGGTCCAGGGTCGGGGTCAGCAGCTCGACGCCGACGACGTTCAGATCCCGGTCGCGGGTGATCTCCTCGACCTCCTGGGGACTGCGGCAGATCGGCAGATAGGGATGCTTGACGGGGTGCGCACGCAGGACGTCGAGCTGCTCGCGCAGCGGTGCCGGGGACTTCAGCAGGATCTGGCCCGTCATGCCCAACTCGTCGAGGGCGGGCAGCAGTCGCGGCCACGCGGTCCAGGACCGGTCCAGGTTCACGAGCGGAGCGAGGTCGGCTCCGGGCGTCGGTGCGAGGGAGACGAGCACCTCGAGCAGGCCCTCGACCCGTGCCGTGCGGCCCGGGCGGGCGACGTGCACGTACTCGAGCTCCCGGATCTGCGCCGCGGTGAGGAGACGGAGGTTCTCGGAGATGCCCAGGAGCCGCGGCTCCTCGCCGTCGTGGAAGGCGAACCACGCGCCGTCGGCCGATTCGGTCAGGTCGATCTCGACGACGTCCGCTCCCGAGGCGAGGGAGGCGCGAGCCGCGGCGCGCGTGTTCTCGACGATGCTGGCGATCCCGGTGCCGCGGTGCGCGATCACGAGCGGGCCCCGGCGCGCGAGATGCGCGTTCAGCAGCGCGTTGGTCCCGGCATGCTCCGGCCTGCCGACCACGAGAGGGTCGCGTGAGGGAAGGGGTCCGGCGACGGCGGCGCTCGCCGAAGTGCTCATGACCGTGCCCATTCCCGTCCTTCCGTCGCGGCGGATCCTGGACCTGTCTACCAGACCGGGGCCCCGCCCGGCGGCACCGGACCCCCTCGCTCGTCCGCGCGGACGAGCCGCTCGAGGGCGAGGAGAGCCGAGGCGACCGCCTTCGGAGCCGTCAGGCGCGGCCCGTCGCCGCCCACGAGGCCGTCCTCCCGCAGCACCCGCAGCTCGTCCAGGACGCCGTCCATGAGGAGACGGGCGTTCCATGCGGTGACCGGGTCCTCGATCGCCTCCAGCTGCTTTCTCACGGCGAGATCGTCGGGACCGCGCAGCACCAGGCCGTCGCCGCGGCTCGCGCACAGGACCAGGCGGAAGGCGATGATGCTCGGAGGGTGCCAGGAGCCGGTCGTGAGATCCCGGCGCTGCATCGCCAGACGGGCCATCAGCAGCGACTCGGCGAAGTGGGCGAACGCGCCGGGGTCGATCTCGGCCTCCACGTAGGGAGCCGCGGTGTCGCCGGGCCGCAGCCTCGTCTCCTCGCAGACCAGCCACCCACCCGCGCACAGGTCGTGGATGACCCGCTCGACCTGTTCGGCGCGGGAGCATCCCCGCGACGGCCCGGTCGTCCCTGCTGCGAACACCGAGGCCAGGGCCCGCAGATCCGCGGTGTCGACACCGCCGTCGAGGTCGAGGGCTCGGCCGCGGCCGATGTGCTCGAGCACCAGCACCGCGCGGCGCACATAGCCCACCGCGGCGTGCTGCACCGCGCTCCCGCCCTCGTCCCGCACCTCGGCCCTGGACGGGGGAGAGGCGCACCCGGCATCCCAGCCGGGCGTCAGCAGCCTGCCGGCGAGCTCGAGCTCGGGGCATCTCGCATCACCCGTGCCGCCCCTGCCTCGGGTCCCGACCGCGTCACGTCGTCCCACCGCCCCGGCAGCCCCGGCATCCGGATGTCGACGGCTCTGCTTCTTCCTGCCCATGTCCTGGTCCTCTCTGTCCTCTCTCATCTCCCGCGCCGCAGGTCGGGTGCTCAGGCCCGGTCCTGCTCGGCGCCGACCTGCTGCGCCACCTCGGCGACTGCTGCACGGACCGGGGCGGAGCCGGTGAACAGCAGCCCGTCCCCGTCCAGGACGCCCATCTCGCGCAGGGTGACCAGGTCCTCGAGCACGTCCTCGAGCAGCACCTGCGCCCCGCGGACCAGCCACTCCTCCCGCGCCTCCCAGAGGTCACGGGCCACCTCCGCTCCCCAGGGGTCGCGCAGGCGGACCCCGCAGGGCCGGCAGGCCATCGGCAGGATCGCGAGGGTCAGCTGCGAGGACGGGTGGCGCTGACGGACGGTCTCCGCGCCGTGCAGCAGGAACAGGGCGGAGACCAGCAGACGATGCGCCCCGTCGAGATGGCCGATGGGGTCCGCTCCCGGCTCCGGCGGCGCGGGGACCGGCCCGGGGCCGATGCGATCGCCGTCGACGCGCAGCCAGCCTCCGTCGAGGAGGTCCCGCAGCAGCGCGCTCGCGTCCCTCGGAAGGATCGGCTCGGCCCCGGGGTCCTCGCCCCCGGAGGGTGCCTCCCCCGGCAGGGCCCGCAGCGTGGAGCACAGGCGTGCGAGGTCCTCCCCGGCGAGCACGCCGCTGGGCTCGTAGGGGCGCCCCTCCCCGATGTGCCGCAGCGCGCGGGCGGCCCGTTGCACATAGCGGTTCCGGGGAGCCTGGACGAGGGCCTCGTCGAGGTCCGGGGCCGGCTCCGAACCCACACGGGGCATCGGATCGTCCCGGAGGAGGAGAGCCCCGGCGAGGTCGGCGCAGCATCGCGGGGCGAGGGGCCGGTCCAGGGTGAGCTCGCCGGTGGAGGGGTCGATCCGGAGCTGCGCGAGATCGCCCGCCGAGGCCGTCCCGTCCGGATGGTCCCTCGGCTCCGGAGCGATCCGGGCCGAGGGAGGGATGTTCCTGTGCGTGGTCTTCGTCGTCATGCGGTCCAGCGTCTTCCCCGGGACGTGCGCGGGGCGAGGCCCGCGCTCGGATTGGGGATAACTCGGGATGGGGAGGACCAGCTTCCTGACCCGACGATCGCGTGGAGCAGCAGGTCACGCTGGAGATCTGTCAGGAGCAGGCGGCGCCGCGGGCTCTGCGCCGGAACGCCCGGGGAACTCCGGATGAATTCAGTTGCCGCTGGGGAGAGGGGCAGGACATACTGGAGGAGCACACCCGTTCGAGGGCTTCTTCCCGTGATCTTCTGCGTTCACGGGAGGCCCGCTCGAGGCTCGCAGGTCATTTCCCGGAAGGAGGAGCCGTGTCGTTCACGAATTCGTCGCAGAACATCCCGTCATGGGAGCGGACATCATCCTCGCCGGGGCATCGCCCCCTTCCGCAGGGCCGCTCCCAGCGCCGCCGCCCCGCGGGTCCGGGCCCCCGCACGAGCCCGGAGGCGCCTCCCGCGCCGCCCGAGCGCAGCACCCTCGCGATCCGACCTCTGAGCCTCCCGCTCGGCGTCTGATCCTCATGCGTCACGGCCGCCCCGCATCGGCCGTGACCTGTGCCCATCGCCCTCGGCAGCGGGCCTCCGCCCTCCCCCTGTCCGCAGGGGATCCGGGGGCGCGATCCCGACGGGAGGACGGCGCCGCGAACGGTCCCTGCGACCGCTCGCGCAGGCCGGATGCGGGGGCAGCCCCCGCCCCTCCCACGGGTCCCCTGGCACCGGGACATCCAGAGCCGCGACCGTGCCCGCACGGTCCTGCGGAGAGTGCCCACCCGTCGCGTCGTGCGCCCCGGCCATCCGGTCGGGGCCGCGGCCCGCACCTGCTCCCGTCGCGCCGCCCCCTCCGGGCGGCGACGCGGCGAGCACCCCTCCGCCGACAGGACGCGCCTGACGGCGCGACCGCCTGGAAGGAGGCGAGAGACATGACCGCCGCATCGGCGAACCTCCCGACGACCCTGCCCGGTACCGCTGCCCCCGTGAGGATGTGGCTGCCCGAGCAGGAGGTCGAACCTGCCGCGCTCCAGCAGCTGCGCACCATCGCAGACCTCCCCTGGGTCCATGGCCTGCGGGTCATGCCCGACTGCCACCTCGGCAAGGGCGCGACCGTCGGCTCGGTGATCGCGATGCGCGGCGCCGTCTCCCCCGCGGCGGTCGGCGTCGACATCGGCTGCGGCGTCGCCGCGCTGCGCACCGACCTCGTCGACGACGATCTCGAGGATCTGCACGCCCTCCGCTCCGCGATCGAGGCCGCGATCCCCGTGGGCTTCCACGAGCACTCCGCCCCGATCGGTGACGGCATGCTCACGCAGCTGGGCGTGCGTGCCGGGACCGACCGGTTCTGGGACGGCTTCGCGGCTCTGCCCGAGAAGGTCCTCGGCCGCGAGGCGAAGGCCCGCCGCCAGCTGGGGACGATGGGCGGCGGCAACCACTTCGCGGAGCTGTGCGTGGATGCCCGCGACTCCCGGGTGTGGATCACCCTGCACTCGGGGTCGCGGAACATCGGCAAGGAGATCGCGGAGGTGCACATCGCCCGTGCCCGGGGGCTCGAGCACAACCGGCACCTCGCCGACCGCGACCTCGCCGTCTTCCTCGCGGACACGCCCGGCATGGACGACTACGTGCGCGACGTGCACTGGGCGCAGGAGTACGCGGCCCGCTCGCGCGCGATCATGATCGGCCTGCTGCGAGCGGAGGTCGCACGGCATTGGGCCGCGCGGGGTCGGGAGGTCGCCTTCGACCTGCCCATCAACTGCCACCACAACTACATCTCGATCGAGCAGATCGACGGCGAGCACATGATCGTCACCCGCAAGGGCGCGATCTCCACGCGCGAGGGCGGTCTCGCCCTGATCCCCGGGTCGATGGGCGTGGGCTCGTACATCGTGCGGGGTCTCGCGAACCCGGACTCGTTCTGCTCGGCCTCCCACGGCGCCGGGCGCCGGATGAGCCGGACCGCGGCGAGGCGCTCGTTCACCCGCGAGGACCTCCTCGCCCAGACCGAGGGCGTCGAGTGCCGCAAGGACACCGGGGTGATCGACGAGATCCCCGGCGCGTACAAGGACCTGCATGCGGTGATGCGGTACCAGAGCGATCTGGTGGAACCCATCGCCCACCTGCAGACGGTGCTGTGTGTGAAGGGATAGCGGGCCGGAGGCCGGACCGCGGGAGAGCAGGAGGAGAGGAGGCCCCGACATGGGGATCGTGAAGGTCTTCAACAAGGGATACGACCCCGCGACGGGGATCGGAGAGCTGCTGCACACCACGACGGTCCGCCACGCCTTCGGCATGATCCGCCGCGGCGTCGCGGACCCCGTCGAGCTGATGCTCGCCGCGGAGGACCGGATCGTGCCCACGGCCCTCGAGCTGACCCGCGAGCTGTCCGGCGCCTGGGTCGAGGGCGCCGGCAGCCGTTCGGTCGGCTTCTCCTACCGGGCCGTGCACGAACGGGATCACTGGACCTGCGCCTACTGCGGTCACAGCGTCTCCAAGAGCCCCGCCCGCGAGGCGCTGCTGGCGACTGTCGACCACATCCAGCCGGTCTCCCGCGGCGGGGAGTCGTCCTGGCTGAACCTGGTCAGCGCCTGCAAGGAGTGCAACAACCGCAAAGCCGATCGCACCCCCGAGGAGGCCGGCATGCCGCTGCGCTTCGAGCCCTACGACCCGGCGCTCGCCTACCGGGTCGGCGGACACGTCGAGACGCTCCCCCTCGCGGGCTGACGGTGATCCGGAGGCGGGCCGGGCTCGACGTCCCTCCCGCGCGGCAAGCGATGCACGCCCGTGGGCCGAGCTCCCGGCTCCGGTTCCCGGGCGCCACCGCATCCACACCGCACCCCACCCGCCGATGCGAACGTCACCGCAGGTCGGAAGCCTGGAAGACGATCCGGTCGCGGGCATCGCCGGACTCGAGGCCCGTCTCGTAGAGCACTCCGACGGAGTCGGCATCGAGCATGACCATGTCGGAGTAGCCGGAGCGGTTCAGGGTCAGCGTGTCGGTGCGGGCCCAGCTGTCCCCGGCATCGGTCGAGACGAACACGCCCAGGTTCTTGCGCAGCGTGCCGTGCTGGGGCGCGGCGTACACGAGCGTGTCCGTGGCCGGACGACCGGGCTGCACGGCCGAGAGCACCGAGCCCTGCACCTCCGGGGTGGTCAGCAGGTCGCTCTGATAGGCGAAGGTCTTCTCCTCGAAGGTCTCCCCGCCGTCGGTGCTGCGGGCGACGGCACGGGAGAACTCGCGGGTCTCGACGCTCTTGGGACCCTTGCGGCTGCGGCCGATCGCGTACAGCCCTCCGTCCGCGGTCTCCGCGACCGCGACCTCGGAGAAGTGATCGGCATCGGCCGGCATGGGCGCGCTCGCCCCGGCCTGCCAGGTCACGCCCCCGTCGTCGCTGTGGATCAGCCCGCCCTGGGAGCGGTCGGACTGCGCGGTGTTCAGGTAGTTGACTCCGGCGACGAGGCGACCCCGATGCGGTCCGTGGGTGAGCTCGATGCCGTGCTGGGGCCCGGTCGCGTACCAGCCCTGCTCGGGGAAGCCCGGCTTCACGGAGTCGGTGAGGTCCGCCGCCTCCGACCAGGTCCGCCCGGAATCGTCGCTGTACTGGACGAAGGGGCGGCGCTCGGCCCGGGAGCCCTCGACGTTCCAGGTGCTCAGCAGGACGATCCGTCCGGCGTGCTCGCCCTGGGTGAGGACGATGGGCACGGGGTTGCCGCGGGTGGCGCCCACGTCGCGCCCCCACGGGTCGCCGGCGAGGATCGTCTGCGAGTGCGACCATGACCAGCCGCCGTCGGTGCTGCGGCGCATGACGAGGTCGATCGAGCCGTCGTCGTAGCAGTATCCGGCGGACTCGCTGCCGCGGCGCGCCTCGGCGAAGGCGAGCAGGCTGCCGTCCGGTGCACGGACGATCGCGGGGATCCGGAAGCACTCGAAGCCGTCCTCGCCCTTGTCGAAGACGGTCACGCCGTCGGTGTGCGCGGGCCAGTCCCCGGAGGTCCCCTCATCGGCCGATGCGGGGCCCGCGAGCGGCAGGGCCACGGCGAGCACCGCCCCGGCCGCGAGAACACGGGCGGAGAGCGAGGAGAACGAGGAGAAGGAGGAGGACGCGGAGGAGGTCGAGGGGGTCATGACGGATCATCCCTTCACGGCGCCGGTGAGGACGCCCTGGGCGAAGTGCTTCTGCAGGAACGGGTAGACGAGGAGGATCGGGACCATGGAGACCACGAGGATCGCCATCTGGAGCGAGGACTGCGGAGGCAGGAACTCGGTCGCGAGATCCGCCTGGCCCATCGCGGTGTCGCCGACGACGTAGGTGCGCAGCACGAGCTGCATCGGCCATTTCGCGGCGTCGTCGATGTAGAGGAGCGCGGTGAAGAACGAGTTCCAGTAGCCGACGGCGTAGAACAGGCCGATCACCGCGAGCACGGCCTTCGACAGCGGCATCACGATGCGGGAGAACACGGTCCATTCCCCGGCGCCGTCGATGGTCGCGGATTCGGTGAGCTCGTCGGGGATGTTCTGGAAGAACGAGCGCAGCACGATCACGTTGAAGCCGCTGACCATCGTCGGGATGATGAGGGACCAGAGGCTGTTCAGCAGGCCGGTCTGCTTCACCATGAGATAGACGGGGATGATACCCGGGGAGAACAGCATGCCGATGAGCACGATCAGCAGGATGGGCCTGCCGAGCACGAAATGCGGGCGGCTCGTGGCGTAGGCGAGCAGGCACGAGACGAACAGGCTCAGCGCCGTGCCCACGACGGTCACCCCGACGCTCACCAGCAGCGCGCGCGTGACCACGCCGCCGCTGAAGAGTGCCTGATAGGCCGTCAGATCGATGCCGCGGGGCAGCAGCACCAGCCCGCCGGCGCGGCTGATCTGCTCGCGCGGCGCGATCGAGGTCGAGATGACCGAGACGAACGGCAGGATCACGAGAGCGCACAGCACGCCCAGCACGAGGATCTTCACCGCGCTCTCCCCCATGCCCGGCGCGGGCTGACCGTGGACCAGCACGGACCGTCTACTTCTTCGTCGGGGACGCATACACGCCTGCCTCTCCGATCATGTGGGCGAGCTTGTTGGCCCCGAGGACGAGGACCACGCCGACCACGCTCTTGACCAGGCCCACGGCGGTCGCCATGCCCCAGTTCCCGCCGATCACGCCGCGGTTGTAGACATAGGTGTCCAGCACCTCGGATCTCGCGAGCCCGACTGCCTGCTGCTGCAGGAGGATCTGCTCGAAGCCGACGCTCAGCGACGTGCCCAGCTGCAGGATGAACAGCAGGATGACCACGCCCTTCATGCCCGGCAGGGTCACGTGGAGGAGCTGTCTCCAGCGGCCGGCGCCGTCGACGGCGGCGGCCTCGTACAGATCGGAGCTGATGGCGGCGAGCGCGGCGAGGAAGATGATGGTCGCCCAGCCGGTGTCCTTCCACAGCACCTGGGCCAGCAGCAGCGGCCGGAAGAGCTCGGGGTTGCCGATGATGCCGAGCGCCTCGATGCCGTGGGAGCGCAGCACGTTGTTCAGCAGCCCCGCCCCGCCCAGCAGCTGCTGGAACAGGGCGACGACCACCACCCAGGACAGGAAGTGCGGCAGGTACAGGATCGACTGGACGATGCGCTTGATCCGCTCGCTGAGCAGGGAGTTCAGCAGCAGCGCGAGGACCACGGGGGCGGGGAAGACGAGCACCGCCTGCAGCAGGGTGAGGATGAGGGTGTTCACGAGCGCGTTCACGAAGGCGGGGTCGCCCTCGTAGATGACCCGGAAGTTCTCCAGCCCCACCCAGTCGCTGCCCCACACCCCGCGGTAGGGCCGGTAGTTCTTGAAGGCGATGACGTTCCCGAGCACCGGCAGGTAGTGGTAGATCATCAGCACGAGGAAGCCGGGCAGCGCGAACAGCAGCAGCAGGCGGTCGCGCCATACCTTCTGCCAGAAGGTCGGGCGGGGACGCGCCTCGTCCCCGCCCGCAGCGGACCGGGTCCTCGCCCGGTCCTCGTCGAGGCTCGTCATCGCGCTCACGCGAGCCCCGATGCCTCATGCGCCTCGGCGAGCTCCTCCGCGATCCGGGCGCCGCCGTTCTCGCGCCAGGTCGCGACGACGTCGGGGTACTCGGAGAGGGAGCGTCGCCCCTGCACCATCTCGTTCATCGCGTCCCAGACGGGCGTCTCGATCTCCGCGGCCTTCTGGTCGCGGGTCGCGGAGTACAGGCCGTAGCCGTCGTCCTTCGACAGCACGTCCTTCATGCGCTCCTGCACCGCATGCTGCCGCTCCGGGACACCGGGGTCGCCCGGGAAGTAGTAGGCGGTCGGGGCATCGCAGATGTACTGCAGGCCGATGCCGACCTCCTGCACCCCGCGGGAGGTGGGGATCGGATCGGTGCCGTCCAGCTCGTGCTGCTCGCCGCGGACCCCGTACTTCTTCAGGAGGTACTCGGCGGTGCCGAAGGGGGCGGCGAGATAGTTGGCGATGCCCAGCAGGGTCTCCGCGGAATGGGAGGAGTCCGCGGAGAACCCGGTGATGTTGTTGAGCGCGCCGCCCAGCCATTGCACGGGCTCCGCCCCCTGATAGGAGGGGGCGACGATCCCGCCGACGGAGAAGTCGGGGGTGCCGAGGTTCTCCGACTCGTACTGCGTCCAGGCGATGAAGGAGTCGTAGTCCATCGCGGCGGAGCCGCCGGAGAACCATTCCTTCCGGGTCGAGGCGTTCGCGACGAAGGAGTCCGGGTTCAGCACGCCCGCCTCGAACAGCTGTGCCTGCGCCTCGAGGCTCGCGGTCATGTTCTCGTGCTCGATGTAGTGGGTGAAGGAGCCGTCCTCGGCGCGGTGCCAGCCGTTCGGGATGCCGGCGGCCATGTGGGCGATGTTCGCGGGCACGCGTGTGAGCGCCCACGTGTTCTCCGCCGGGCGGGTCAGCTCCCGGCACAGGTCCACGAACTCATCCCACGTCGTCACCTGCACATCGGGATCGACCCCGCGCGCCTGCAGCAGGTCCCGTCGGGTGAGGACGACGAAGTTGCGGGAGAACAGCCGGGGCACGGGGACGCCGTAGATCGCGCCGTCCGCGACGCAGCCGCGCCAGTACTCGGGTCCCAGGTTCGCGAGGTACGGGTACGCGGAGACCGCGTCGCCGGACAGGTGCTCGGTCAGGTCCATGCACGTCGCCGAGAGCAGCCCGGGCAGGTCCGGGGTCGTCACGGGGATGTTGATCATGTCGGGCAGGTCACCGCTGGCGATCCGGGTCTGGAACTTCGTCTCGTAGTCCGCGTTCGGCGCCATCTCGATGCGCAGCTCGGAGCCGATGGCGGTGTTCATGGCCTGCCAGAACGGGTTGTCGGCCATCTGCGGCGGGATCGCCCCGGGGATGTTGGTGATGAAGGAGACGGGCTCGCCGTCGCCGGGCGGCTCCTCGACGCCGACGATCGGATCCGCGGGGTAGGTGCGGTAGCCGTCCAGGAGGACGTCGTCGCCGGGCCAGTCCGGCGGGGCGCCGTCGAACGGCGTGTACGTCGGCAGGGCGAGGTCACCGCCTGCGGTCTGCCCCGAGCCGTCGCCGGGGCCGCTGCAGGCGCTGAGGGCGGCGCCGGCGCCCAGGGCGGCGGCGCCGAGGACAGCCTCGCGGCGGGAGATGTGGACCATGGGGTTGCTCCCCTCGTCGGGTCTGAGCCGTCGTCGTCGACGGATGCGGACACTATGACATGGGATGTCCTGCCCGACAACCCCCACCGTGAACCGCCGCACCATGGCACTCATTCACACCCCCACGCCGCCCCCGCCCCTCAATATCCGCCTTTCATCGCAGGTCACGGCCTCTAATGGACCAGGATCGACACCACCGGAACCAGTATCTCTTGCTGACAGGAGGGCACCGTGACATAGTACGTCCCATGAGTTCCAGGCCCTCTGCCCCCTCCACGCCGCTGCCCGGGATCCGGTGCAGCACGGTGCTCACCCCCGCGGACGTCGGCGCCGCCGCCGTGCGCATCCCGGCCCTGCTGCGCTGCACGGACGGACAGGTCCTGGCCTTCGCCGAGGCCCGGCGCGACGGCCCCGGCGACACCGGGGAGATCCACGTCGTCGGCCGCAGCCTGCCTCCCGGCACAGCCGCGGCGAGGATGGCCGCGCAGGCCCCCGGGATCCCCGCGCCTCCGGCATCGACCCCCGAGGAGTCCCGGGGCTGGTCCGGGCCCACGATCCTCGCGCAGGCCGCGGGGCGGACGATGGGGAACCCCGCCCCCGTGGAGGCGGCCGATGGGAGCATCCTCCTGCTGACCACCTCGAACGCCGCATCAGCTCACGAGGAGGAGATCCGCGCCCGGGCGGTCCCCGAGGCCGAGGGCCGTCGCGTCCATGTCACGCGCCTGGGCCCCGACCTCTGCCGGATCGGTGCGACCTCGGAGATCACCGCCGCGGTGAAGGATCCCGCCTGGGGCTGGTACGCGACCGGCCCGGGCCACGGCGTCCGCCGGGAGGACGGCACGCTGGTCATCGCCGCGAACCACTCCCGGCCCGACGGCCGCTATGCCGCGCACGGTCTGGTCAGCGACGACGACGGCCACAGCTGGAGGATCGGCTGGATAACCGAGGACGTCGCCGGTGCTCGCGGGCCGAACGAGTCGTCGCTCTCGCTGCTGCCCGGGGAGGGCGGGACGGACCGGCTGCTCGTGACCTGCCGCAACGAGGAGCGCGGGGATGCCTCCCGGCGGATCATCGGCTCCCTCGACCGCCTCCCCTCCCACGCCCCGCTCCGAGCCGGCCCGCTGTTCGCCCCGCTCTCGGGATTCCCCGGGCCGCGCATCCAGTGCGGCCTGGTCGCGACTCCGGGGCTGGAGGGCGTCGAGGCCCTGCTCACCTCGCCGGCCCGCGCCGGGTCCCGGACGGACCTGACCCTGTTCGCGATCGCCCACGGACGATGCACGGAGCTCGGCCTGCTCCTGGCCGGACCGGCGGGCTACTCGGATCTCGCCCTGGACGGCCCCGACCTGCTGGTCCTGGTCGAATGCGGGGACGAGCGCACGCACGAGCGCATCGCGCTGCTGCGCGTGCCGCTGACCACGATCGCGGCGGCCGCCGCGGCGCACCTCGGGGCGGGCCCGGGCGGCGCACCCCACCACGGCAAGGAGCAGACCGCATGAGCGCATCCCTCGGAACCGGGGTCATCATCCCCGTCCTCACCCCCCTGGACCCCGGCGGCGAGGTCGACGAGGCCTCGCTGCGCCGCCTCCTGGACCATCTGCTGGACCACGGCGTCGACGGCGTGTTCCTGCTCGGCACCAGCGGGGAGTTCGGCTTCCTCACCGACGCCCAGCGCGTCGCCGTGGTCACCGCGACCGTCCGGCACGTCGACGGGCGCGTGCCGGTCCTCGTGGGCATCAGCGACACGGCGACGGCGCGCGCGATCGAGCAGGCCCGCCTGCTGCTGCCGCTCGGCGCCGATGCCGCGGTCGCGACGGCCCCTTTCTTCGCGGAGACGGGCCCGCTCGAGATCGGCGAGCACTTCCGCCGCATCGCCGAGGCGATCGGGGACGTGCCGCTGCTGGCCTACGAGAACCCGCCGCGGGTGAACGGCATGTCGATCCCGGTTCCGCTGCTGCTGGACCTCGCCGCCGAGGGCGTGATCGCGGGCGTGAAGGACTCCTCGCCCGATCAGGGGCACCTGCTCTCCCTGCTCGCGGGCCGGTCCGCGCGGGGGCTCTCCGCGCTGCGGGTCCTCTCCGGTTCCGAGACCGCCGCGGCCGCGGCGATCCGGGCGGGGGCGGACGGCCTCGTCCCGGGCCTCGGGAACGTGGATCCGGGCGGCTATGTCGAGCTGCTGCGCCTGGCCCGTGCCGGGGACCCCGGGGCCGATGCGCTCCAGGCGCGGCTGACCGCCCTGTTCGGCATCGTCGACATCGCCCCGCAGGCGCCGATGGGCGGCAGCTCCCGGGCGCTGGGGGCCTTCAAGGCGGCGTGCCGGCTGCTGGGGGTGATCGCCGAGGACCGCTGCGCGGTGCCATCAGTGCTGCTGGGGGAGGCCGACCGCGCGGCGGTCGCCGCGGTGCTCGCCGCCCACGGCCCCGCGGGCGCGGCGGCAGGATCGGCGCGCGCGGCTCGTACAGTGGGCCCATGAACGCCTCGCCCGCCGCGGACCCGCCCGGTCGCCCGCGCAGCAACCAGGAGCGCCTTCAGGACGCGATCAAGCAGCTGATCCTGTCGCGGCAGCTGCACCCGGGGGACATCCTGCCCACGGAGAGCGAGCTGATGGCGCTGCTGGGAACGAGCCGGAACCCTCTGCGGGAGGCGATGAAGGCCCTCCAGGCGCTGGGCTTCGTGGAGATCCGGCACGGGCACGGCACCTATGCGGGCTCCCTCCCGCTGAGCCCGCTGCAGGACTTCCTGTCCTTCCGGCTGCGCCGCTCGATCGGCACGGATCTGCGGGAGGTCGGGGATCTGCTGCAGCTGCGCGAGGCGCTCGAGGTGGGGATGGCCTCCGACGTGGTGCGCACGCATCTGGCCCACGGGACGGAGGAGCTGCGCGGGATCGTCGGGCAGATGGAGGCGAAGGCCGCAGCGGGCGAGTACTTCCCGGACGAGGACCTCGCCTTCCACGGAGCGCTGTACCGGCCGCTGGGCAACACGCTGATCCTCGAGCTGCTCGAGGTCTTCTGGAACACGTTCCACCTGATCGACGCGGAGCTGCCGGGGCCGCACTACACCCCGGCGGAGGCCTGCGCCTGGCATGCGGGCCTTCTCGCCGCCCTCGAGCGCGGCGACGCGGACCAGTACCGGTGGCGGATGCGCGAGCACTTCGACGGGATCCGCATCCGCATATCCCGCGCGGATCACGGCCCCGCCGAGGCGCCGGGGCCCTGAGCCCCGGACGCCTCGGACCGCCGGGCACCGCCGTGGCGGCTCAGGCCGCGACGCCGGCGGGGAGGATGCTGAGCGGCTCCTCGCGGATCCGGGCGAGGGCGAGGGCGATGCCGCCGCGGGCGATCACGTCGCGGCCCAGCCGGCTCGCGCGGAGCTCGGGGAAGGGCGGGTAGAAGTCGGCCTCGAGGGTGCTGCGCGCATGGCCCAGGACCGGGCCGATGCCCGCGGCGATCCCCCCGGCGATCACGATCTCCTCGACGTCGAGGACGCTCTCCAGGATCACGGCGACGTGGGCGAGGCGACGGCCCAGGCGGCGCAGGATCCCCTCGGCCAGGGCGTCCCCAGCGGCAGCGGCCGCGAACACCGCCTCCGCGTCGAGCTCGCCGGGGGCGAGGTCGCGCAGGCAGGAGGGGATGTCGGTGCGCGCGAGCTCCCCGCGCGCCCAGCGCCGGGCGAGGGCACCGAGGCCGTCGACCGCTCCGGCATCGGGGTCCTCGCGCACGAGGACGTCGAGGAAGCGCATCTCGCCGGCCCCGCCCCGGCCGCCGCGCAGCAGGCGCCCGTCGACGATGAGCCCGGCCCCGAAGCGCTCCCCGGTCAGGAGGGTGGCGACGTTGCGGCGGGGGCGCTCGGCCTGCTCGGCGAGGGCGGCGAGGTTGGCATCGTTCTCGAGGATGACCAGTCCGTCGAGGCCGTCCTGGAAGCCGGCATTCATGACCTGCCAGAAGGCGCCGTCGTCGTCGGGCGAGCGGCCTTCGGCATCGACGGGAGCGGGGACGCCGATCACGGTGATGAGCAGCTCCGCGCTCTCGCGGCCGGCGGCGGCGAGGACCGCGGCGGCGAGCTCGCGGACCAGGGCGACGCGTCCGTCGCGGTCGAGCTGGGCGGGGTCGGCGCGACGATGCTCCGCCGCGAGCTCCTGTCCGCGCAGGTCGGCGAGGATCGCGTCGAAGCGGCTCTCCCCCGCGTCGATGCCGAGCACGACGCCGGCGGAGGGTCGCAGCCGGTAGCGGCGGGCGGGGCGGCCGCGACTGGAGATCCCGGCGGCGCGCGAATCGGCGATCTCCTCGAGCCACCCGGCGTCGACGAGGTCCCCGCACACCCCGAGGACGGTGGCCCTGGTCAGTCCAGTCGCGGCCATCGCCTCAGCCGCCGTGAAATCCCCGTTGGCCAGCGCGAACCGCAGCAGCTCGCCGCTGTTGATGCGGCGCAGCAGCCGGGGGGAGCGAGCCGTGCTCTGGGGCATGCCTTGACAGTACCGGAGGAGGGACCCATACTTTCTGCAGATCTTAAATCTACTGTCTAAATCTTCTGGTTCCGGGTGATCGCCACCCGGTTCCCACCCCGCTCCCCCGATCCGGCACGGCGATCCCGTCCGGCCCCGGGGATCACGGCTTCCACCTAAGCTGGCAGTCCCTCGGCCGATGCCGTCCGGGGCTCGCGGCGCGAGGGATCCTCCTCGCCTCGACGCCCCTGCCGTCCTCGGCCTCCCGCCCCGGGCGTCCGCGCCCATCCGCAGAGAACCCGGCCCGAGCGCCGCCTCACCCCTTCGAAGGAGACGATGGTGTCACCTACTTCCCTCTCCCGGCGGCAGCTGAGCAGGCGAGGCCTGCTCGCCGCCGGCGGGGCCCTCGCCGCGACCAGCCTCGCCGGCTGCGGATCGGGCCGCCCGAGCGTGACGTTCTACCAGTCCAAACGCGAGATCTTCGACCACGTCCAGATGCTCCTCGGCGAGCTCCGGGCCGAGCAGCCGAACTACAACTTCGTCCACGACGTCGCCTCCAACCTCTCGGCCGGGTTCGCGCGCCGCAACCCGCCGGACGTCGCGCTGCAGAACTACAACCTCGAGATGTCGAGGTTCCGCGAGCGCGGGGGCCTCTCGGACCTCTCCGACATGGAGGAGGCGTCCCGGATCCGCGACGACATCAACGAGCTCGCCGACTGGTACCCGCCCTTCCCCGGGGAGACCAGCGTCCTGCCCTGGTCCGTGGCGAGCGCCGCGGTGATCTACAACCGCGGGATCTTCGACGAGCACGGGCTCTCCATCCCGACGACCTGGACCGAGTTCACCGAGCTGTGCGCTGCGCTCCAGGACGCCGGGGTCACGCCCATCTACGGCACCTTCGCCGATCCGTGGACCCTGAACCAGGGCATGTTCGATTACACCGTCGGCGGCATGACCGATGTCCGCGCCACCTTCGAGACCATGACCGAGATCGGTGAGGACGTGGGTCCGGACTCGGAGGACTCCTTCTCGAAGGCGTGGGCCGAGCCGATCGCCCGCATGCTCGAGCTGCTCCCCTTCCACCAGGAGGACGCCCCCGCCCGCACCTACAACGAGGGCAACACGGCGATGGCGCAGGGCAAGGCCGCCATGCTGCTGCAGGGCCCCTGGGCGCTGCCGGAGATCGCCAAGGCGGAGACCGGCGTCGAGATGGGCATGTTCCCGCTGCCCGTGACCGAGGACCCCGCGGACCTCAAGATCCGCGTGAACATCGACCTCGCGCTGTGGATCCCGCGATCGGCCGATCAGCAGGAGGGTGCCCGGGAGCTGGTGAAGTTCTTCATGCGCCCCGAAGTCCAGGACACCTACAACCAGGACTTCCTGTACCTCGGCACGACGAAGGACGCGCCGCCCGCGACCGACCCCCGGATCGTGGAGATGCAGAAGTACTACGACGAGAGCCGCTTCTACATGGGCGCCTCGCAGTTCATCCCCTTCACCATCCCGTGGGCGAACTACCTGCAGGCGATCGTGTTCGGCGAGAAGCCGGAGACGATGCTGGCCCGCCTCGACCGCGAATGGGCGAGCATCGCGTTCCGCTCCTGAGCACGTGACCCTCTCCGAACCGACCAAGGATCCCGCCATGTCAGAGTCGACATCCACCGCTTCACGGGCGAGCGCGCCTCCGCCCCGCCCCGCCCCGGCCAAGGAGTCCCCGCGCTCCCGCCGCACCGACCCGGTCTACTACCTCTTCCTGTTCCCGGCGCTGATCGTCTTCAGCCTTGCGATCACGCTGCCCGCCGTGCTGGGCTTCGGCTACTCCTTCACGAACTCCATCGGCTTCGGCGAGTGGCGGTTCATCGGGGTCCGGAACTACATCGCGGCCTTCCGCGACGAGGGCATCGTCAGCGCCTACGCCTTCACGCTCGGCTTCGCCCTGGTCACGGTCATCGTCACCAACGCGATCGCCTTCTTCCTCGCCCTGGGCCTGACCGCGAAGATCCGCCTGCAGCGGACCCTGCGCACCGTCTTCGTGCTCCCGATGGTCATCTCCGGCATCATCATCGCCTACGTCTTCAAGTTCCTCTTCTCGAACACCGTGCCCGCGATCGCGCAGTCCCTGGGCATCGACGTGCTGTCCGAGTCGATCCTCGCCAACGAGAACCTCGCCTGGATCGCCCTGGTCATCGTGCACGCCTGGTCGACGATCCCGCCGGCGCTGCTCATCTACATCGCGGGCCTGGTCACCGTCCCGGAAGACGTCTACGAGGCCGCCTCGATCGACGGAGCGTCGCCCGCCGGCAAGCTGTGGCACATCACGCTGCCCCTCGTGTCCGGCTACGTCGTCATCAACACGATCCTCGGCTTCAAGGGCTACCTCAACGCCTACGACATCGTCGTCGGCCTGACCGACGGCGGCCCGGGCGTGGCGACGCGCACGGTCGCGATGTCGATCATCCGCGGCTTCGAGGGCGGCGACTTCGGCTACCAGATGGCCAACGCCGCCGTGTTCTTCATCATCAGCATCGTCATCGCAGTCCTCCAACTTCGCCTCACCCGCGGGAAAGCGAGCTTCGGATCATGAGCACCATCTCCGCGTCCTCGGGGCGCATCCCGCCCAAGGCCTCTCGCGAGCGTTTCAACATCCCGGCGACCATCATCCTGCTGGTCTGCGGACTCTCCGTCGCGATCCCGCTCTTCGTGGCCGTCAACATGTCGCTGAAGACGACCGCGCAGGCCGTCGACGGCCGGGCGTTCACCCTGCCGGCTCCGTTCTCCGGCGAGGCCTTCGCCGAGGCCTGGAGCCTCACGGACTTCCCCCGCGCCCTCGCGATCAGCGGCATGATCACATTCGTGTCCGTGGTCGGGGAGATCGTCATCTCCGCGCTCGCCGCCTACGCGATCGTCCGCAACTGGCACCGCCGCCTGTTCCGCTGGTCGTTCTTCTACCTCCTGGCCGCCATGTTCATCCCCTTCCCCGTCGTCGCCCTGCCGCAGGTGCAGCTGACCGGCATGCTGGGGCTGGACAACCCCGCAGGCGTCGCGATCCTGCACATCGTGTTCGCCCTCGCCTTCAACACCATGCTGTTCACCGCCTTCCTGCGCTCGATCCCTCTCGAGCTCGAGGAGTCGATGCGCATGGACGGCGCGACCACCTGGCAGGTGTTCTGGAGGCTGATCTTCCCGCTGCTGGGCCCGATGGCCGCGACGGTCGGCATCTTCGCCTTCCTGCAGTCCTGGAACGACTTCATGATGCCCAGCCTGATCATCTCGAACCCCGAGCTGCAGACCCTCCCGGTGCTGCAGTCGATGTTCCAGGACCAGTTCAGCAACAACTACAACGTGTCCTTCGCGAGCTACCTGATGGCGATGGCCCCGGCCATCATCGTCTACCTGTTCGCGCAGCGCTGGGTGATCTCCGGCCTCACGCAGGGCGCCGTGAAGTGAGCTGACCCCTCCTCGCGTCGGGCCGGGCGCACGCCGCCCGGCCCGACGCACCATCCCCGCCCAGCCTCGATCCCCCCCCGACCCACCCAGCTTCATAGAGGAGCCCCGTTGTCCCTCACCGCCCGCGCCGACGTCCCCCTCGGCATCGACGCCGACTGGTGGCGCCAGGCCGTCGTCTACCAGATCTACCCGCGCTCCTTCGCCGACGGCACGGGCGACGGAATCGGCGACCTCCGCGGGATCATCTCCCGCGTGCCCTATCTCCAGCAGCTGGGCATCGACGCCGTCTGGCTGAGCCCCTTCTACCCCTCGGCGCTGGCCGACGGCGGCTACGACGTGGACGACTACCGCGACGTCGACCCCCGCATCGGCACGCTCGAGGACTTCGGCGAGATGTCCCGCGCCCTGCACGCCGCGGGGATCCGCCTGATCGTCGACATCGTCCCGAACCACTCCTCGAACCGGCACGTGTGGTTCCAGGAGGCCCTCGCCGCGGGCCGCGGCTCCGCCGCGCGCGAGCGGTACATCTTCCGCGAGGGCGCCGGGGAGAACGGCGAGCTGCCGCCCGCGGACTGGACCAGCGCCTTCGGCGGCCCCGCCTGGACGCAGGTCGAGGACGGGCAGTGGTACCTGCACACCTTCGCCCGCGAGCAGCCCGACCTGAACTGGGACCACCCCGAGGTCCGGGAGGACTTCCTGACCACGCTGCGCTTCTGGTCCGATCGCGGCGTCGACGGCTTCCGCGTCGACGTCGCCCAGTGCCTGACCAAGGACCTCCGCGAGCCGCTGCCCACGAGCGCGCAGCTGGCCGAGATGCCGCAGGACGGCACGCATCCCCTCGTGGACCGCGACGACGTCCACGAGATCTACGCCGCCTGGCGCCGCGTCTTCGACGAGTACACGCCGCCGCGCACCGCCGTCGCCGAGGCCTGGGTCTCCTCTCCCGCGCGCCGCGCGAAGTACGCGAGCCCGCAGGGGCTCGGGCAGGCCTTCAACTTCGACCTGCTCGTCGCCGACTTCGAGCCGCACGCCTTCCGGCGCATCGTCACCGAGAACCTCGCCCAGTCCGCGCAGACCGGCTCCTCGAGCACCTGGGTCCTCTCGAACCATGACGTGGTCCGCCACGCGACCCGCTACGGCCTGCCGCCGCTCGAGGGCCGCACCGTCAAGCAGGGCGCCGAATGGATCATGGCCGGAGCCCCCGCCGCGGGGATCGACCGCGAGCTCGGCGTGCGCCGTGCCCGCGCCGCGACCCTGTTCGAGCTGGCCCTGCCCGGCAGCGCCTATCTCTACCAGGGCGAGGAGCTGGGCCTGCACGAGGTCGCGGAGATCCCCGATGCCCAGCGACAGGACCCCGCCTTCTGGCGCACCACCGCCGCGGACCGCAGCTTCGACGGGCTGGGCCGCGACGGCTGCCGGGTCCCCCTGCCGTGGGCCCGCTCCGGCGCCTCCTTCGGCTTCGGCCCCGATGACGCCGCCGGCGTCGACGGGAAGGGCAGCGCCCATCTCCCCCAGCCCGCCTGGTTCGCGGACTCCTCCGTCGAGGCGGAGGACGGCACGCCCGGATCGACCCTCGAGATGTACCGGACGGCGCTGCACCTGCGCCGGACGCTGCAGGGCGCCGAGGACCTCGCCTGGGACGAGGAGCTCAGCCGCGACCAGGTCCTCGCCTTCACCAGGCCCGGCGGCTGGCTGTGCCTGACCAACTTCGGGGATGCGCCGATCGGCCTCCCCGACGGCGAGGTGCTCGTCACGAGCACCCCGCTCGAGACGACGGCCACGGGCCCGGCCGTCCTCCCCGCAGCCACGACCGCGTGGCTGCGCCGCTGAGCGCGTCCTGCCCGGACACGCGGCAGCACCGCCCCGGGGTCGTTCGTCCCGATCCCGCCCCCCGACCACGGACCACAAGAAAGAAGGTCACCCCATGACCAGCACCGCACCCCTTCGCGCCGGCGTCGTCGGCGTCGGCTGGGCAGGCCAGCAGCACATCGCCGCCTACCGAGCCCTCCCCGGCGTCGAGCTCGTCGCCATCGCCGGGCTCGAGCAGGAGGCGCTGGACGCGGTCGCCGCCGAGCACGGCGTCCCGCACACCCACATCGGCTGGGAGTCCCTCATCGCCCGCGGGGACCTCGACGTCGTCAGCGTCGCCACCCCGACCGGCCTGCACGCCCCCATCGCGATCGCCGCCCTGCAGGCCGGCATCCACGTCCTGTCGGAGAAGCCCATCGCCCGCACGGGCGACGAGGGCCAGGCCATGGTCGATGCCGCCCGCGCCGCCGGACGCGTCTTCGAGGTCGTCTTCAACCGTCGTCGCCGCGGCGACATCGCCGCGATCCGCGCCGCGGTCGAGGACGGAACCATCGGCCGTCCGTACCACGCGCGCGCGACCTGGCTGCGCCGCTCCGGCATCCCGTCGCTGGGCAGCTGGTTCACCAACGCGGAGATGGCCGGCGGCGGACCGCTCGTCGACCTCGGCGTGCACATGCTCGACTGGACCCTGCACATCATGGGCGAGCCGCGCATCACCGGCGTGTCCGCCGTGACCCATGCCGAGCTGGGGCCCCGCGGCCTGGGCGGCTCGCAGGACGAGGCGAGCGGTGCCGGCGGCGCCAAGAGCGGCGGCGGCTCCGCCTACGAGGTCGAGGACTTCGCCACCGCGCTGCTGCGTTTCGAGGGCGGCGGCTCGATCATCCTCGAGACCAGCTGGGCCTCCCACCGCCCCACCCCCGACCAGTTCGGCATCACCCTGTACGGCACCGACGGCGGCGCCGATCTGTCCGTCACCGGCTACGCCGACCCCGGCGAGCTCACCCTCTACACGGGCAACGGCGCGGACGCGGTCGACCAGGTCGTCGAGGCGCCCGAGGGACGCGGCCACACCGAGGTGATCGAGGAGTTCCTCGCCCATGTCGCCGACCCGGCCACGTGGGCGCAGCACGACGGCAGCCTGGGGCTGAGCCGGGCCCGGATCGTCGACGCCTGCTACGCCTCCGCCGCGACCGGCCACGAGATCGCCCTGGACGAGAACCTGCACATCATCGGAGGAGACGCATGACCATCCGCGCACTCGTGTGGAACGAGAACATCCACGAGACCACCCAGCCCGAGATCCGCGCGATCTACCCCGAGGGCATCCACGGCGCGATCGCGCAGGGGCTGACGGAGCTGCTCGGCGACGAGGTCGAGGTCGCCACCGCGACCCTCGCCGATCCCGAGCACGGGCTCACCGCGGAGGTCCTCGCCGCCACCGACGTGCTGCTGTGGTGGGGGCACATCGGCCACGACCGGGTGGATGACGAGGTCGTCGCCCGCGTGCAGGAGGCGGTGCTGGGCGGCATGGGCCTGCTGGTCCTGCACTCCGGCCACTTCTCGAAGATCTTCACCCGCCTGCTGGGCACCACCTGCTCGCTGTCCTGGCGCAACGCCGGCGAGCGCGAGATCGTGTGGACGACGTCTCCGGGCCATCCGATCGCCGCGGGCGTCGAGCAGCCGTTCGTCATCGATCAGCAGGAGACGTACGGGGAGCACTTCGACATCCCCGAGCCGGAGAGCCAGGTGTTCATCAGCTCCTTCGAGGGCGGGGAGGTCTTCCGCTCGGGGGTGACCTTCACCCGCGGGCGCGGGCGGATCTTCTACTTCAGCCCCGGCGATCAGGAGTACCCGGTGTACTTCCACCCGCAGGTGCGCCGCGTGCTCGCCAACGGCGTCCGCTGGGCGGCGCCCGCGAGCGACGTCCGCGCAGCTCCCGCGGTCAGCAACGTCACCCGGCGCGACTGGAGCCGGGCCGACGACGGCGCCCTCGAAGGCGCCCCGGCATGACCCTCCGCATCATCCATGTGGGGCTGGGCGGCTGGGGAGGGGACTGGGCCCGCACCGCGATCCCGCCCGTGCCGGGGATCGAGGTCGCCGCGATCGTCGACCCGGTGGAGGCGACCCTCCGCTCCGTCCAGGAGGATCTGGGGCTCGCCGAGGACCAGGCCTTCCCGAGCCTGACGGCGGCGCTCGCCGCGGTCCCGGCCGATGCCGTGGTCATCACCGCCCCGGCGGTCACGCATGTGCCGCTGGCCCTCGAGGCGCTCGAGGCGGGCAAGCACGTCCTCGTGGAGAAGCCCTTCGCCAACACGGCGGAGGAGGCGGCCCTGGCCGTACGGCGGGCTGCGGAGCTGGGCCTGATCATCCAGGTCAGCCAGAACTACCGCACCTACCCGGCTCCCCGGGTCGCCCAGCGGCTGCTGCAGGAGGGCGTGCTCGGGGAGCTCGCGGCGATCAGCATCGACTTCCGTCGATGGGACAACGACCTCCCCTTCGAGGAGCATCCGCACTACCGCTTCCCGCACCCGCTGATCAACGACATGGCGATCCACCACTTCGATCTGCTGCGCAAGGTCACCGGACAGGAGGCCGTGCGGGTGTACGCGAAGGTCAAGGACCCCTCGTACAGCAAGTACGTCGAGGAGGCCTCCGCGGTGATGACGATCGAGATGGCCGATGGACTGGTCGTCTCCTACCGCGGCAGCTGGCTCAGCCGCGGCGAGCCCACCCCGTGGGCCGGAGAGTGGCGCATCACCGGCGAGGACGGGGAGCTGTTCTTCACCAGCCGCGACGGCACGGCGGAGGATCCTGCGGCCGCGGACGTCGTCACCGTGCGTCGGCCCGGTCAGGAGCCCGAGCCCGTCGCGCTGCCTGCCCAGGACTTCTACGACCGCTCCGCCGGGCTCGAGGTCTTCCGGGACGCGATCCGGGACGGCTCGGTCCCGGAGACGGCGGGGGCGGCGAACCTGGGCAGCCTCGCGCTGATGGAGGCAGCGGCACGCTCGGCCGCCTCGGGGCAGGTCGAGGAGGTCCGCATCCCCTGATATCCCCTGGTCCCGGCTCGTCCGGCGTCCGGGACCCTCGCCTCGGCGGTGGTCCCGGACGCCGGCCCGGCCGAGGCGTCCGGGGCCGGGATGTGCCCGCGCTCGCATCTCTCCGGCCCAGGGGCCTGCCCGGGCCCCGTCTGACCAGCGCAGGCCACATCACAGCACATCCCCTCCCCCGTATCTCACATATGAGTTAGAGTCGCGACATGACGGCTATCGACACCGATATCGAGACCACCGGCGCGGAGACCGACGCGCACTACCTCGCGAAGCTCGGCGACATGATCCGCGAGTCCCGACAGGGGGCGGGACTCACCCAGGCGCAGCTCGCGGCGCAGCTCGGCAGCAGCCAGAGCGCGATCAACCGCATCGAGAAGGGGCAGCAGAACCTGACCCTCGAGATGATCTCCCGGATCGGCTCCGTCCTGGACTCGGAGCTCGTGAACCTCGGCACCTCCGGCCCCAGCCATCTGCGCGTCCACGGTCAGCGCACCCTGCACGGCTCGATCGACGTGAAGAGCTCGAAGAACGCGGGCGTCGCCCTGCTGTGCGCCTCCCTTCTGAACACGGGCACGACGGTCCTGCGCAAGGTGGCCCGCATCGAGGAGGTCAACCGGCTCATCGAGGTCCTCGTCTCGATCGGCGTGAAGGTCCGCTGGCTGGGCGAGAGCAACGACCTCGAGATCACCGTCCCCGAGAAGCTCGACATCGGTGCGATGGATGCCGCGGCCGCGCGCCGCACCCGCTCCATCATCATGTTCCTGGGCCCGCTCATGCACCGCGAGGAGACCTTCCAGCTGCCCTACGCCGGAGGTTGCGACCTGGGAACGCGCACCGTCGAGCCGCACATGACGGCGCTGCGGCCCTTCGGCCTGACCGTCGTGGCGACCGAGGGGCACTACCAGGCCTCGGCCGCCCGCAGCGAGGCGCCGCGCCGTCCCATCGTCCTGACCGAGCGCGGCGACACCGTCACCGAGAACGCGCTGCTGGCCGCGGCCCGCATCGAGGGCGAGACCGTCATCCGCAACGCGAGCCCCAACTACATGGTCCAGGACCTGTGCTTCTTCCTCGAGAAGCTGGGGGTGCGCATCGAGGGCATCGGCACCACGACGCTGCGCGTCCACGGGAAGGCGCAGATCCGCACGGACGTCGAGTACGCCCCCAGCGAGGACCCGATCGAGGCGATGAGCCTGATCACCGCGGCGATCGTGACCCGCTCGAGCATCACCGTGCAGCGGGTGCCGATCGAGTTCCTGGAGATCGAGCTCGCGATCCTCGAGGAGATGGGCTTCCGCTACGACCGCTCCGAGGAATACACGGCCCAGAACGGGCACACCCGCCTGGTCGACATCACGACCCACCCCTCGGATCTGCGCGCCCCGATCGACAAGATCCATCCGATGCCGTTCCCGGGTCTGAACATCGACAACCTCCCCTTCTTCGCGGTGATCGCCGCGACCGCGGAGGGCCAGACGATGCTGCACGACTGGGTCTACGAGAACCGCGCCATCTACCTCACCGAGCTCACCAAGCTGGGAGCGAACGTGACCCTCATGGACCCGCACCGCGTGCTCATCGAGGGCCCCACCCGCTGGTCCGGCACCGAGATCGTGTGCCCGCCCGCGCTGCGGCCCGCGGTCGTGATCCTGCTGGCCATGCTCGCCGCGAAGGGCACGTCGGTGCTGCGCAGCGTCTACGTCATCAACCGCGGCTACGAGGACCTCGCCGCCCGCCTGAACGGACTCGGCGCGCGGATCGAGACGTTCCGCGATATCTGAGCAGGCCGATGGGGATGGGGCGCGTCCGGTGATCCGGACGCGCCCCATCCCCATCGGCCCCGGGAATCAGCCCCGCAGCCGCCGGACCGCCCGATGACCCTCACCCCTGTGCGTCGAACCTCCGCAGCGTGGGGCTCGCCGCGCCGACGCCGGCGGTGAGCAGGAACCCGGCCCCGGCGATGCACAGCGCCCAGCCGCCGCCGAGGGAGCCGGCGAGCACTCCGCCCAGGAGCGGCCCGAGCGGCGTGAGACCCATCGACGCGACGGCGAGCAGGGACCCGACCCGGCCCAGCATGTCCTCGGGGACGAGCTCGGCGGTCACTGCGCCGGCGGCGACGTTCAGCGCGGGCGTGACCAGGCTGAACGTGAGGATCGGGAAGAACGGCCACCAGGGAGCGAGCGGCAGGGCGGCGAGCATCAGGCACACGCCGAGCACAGCGGGCACGCCGAGGGCGAGATACCCGGTGCTCACGCGGGCGGTCAGCCGGCCGGAGGCGAGGGCGCCGAGCAGCCCGCCGATCCCGATCCCGGTGAGGACGAAGCCCGTGAGGGCCGAGCCGCCGCCGAGGGACTCGATGTGCACGATCAGCGCGAGGGTGACTCCGCCGCCGAAGAAGTTCATCGCCATGAGGACGAGGCACAGCTCGCGCAGGCCGCGCTGCGCGAGCAGCCAGCGCAGGGCCGTCCAGGTCTCGGCGAGCATGCCGCGACGCGCCGTGGCGGGGGCCGCGCCGTCACCGGCGTCCCCCGCACGCGGTGCGGGCCGGCGCGGCACCCGGGCGAGCAGGGCGAGCACCCAGGCGGCAGCGATCGCGACCAGGGTGGCGAGGTACGGGGCGAGCAGGCTCATGCCGTAGAGGAGGCCGCCGATCGCAGGGCCGAGCACGCGCCCGGCGTGGGAGCGGGACTCCTCCTGTACGAAGGCGCTGCGCAGCTGGGCGATCGGGACCACGGCGCGGATCGAGACCTGGCGGGCGTTGCCCACGAACGCCGCGCACACGCCGTCCATCGCAGCGAACAGCACGAACGAGAGAAGCCCCGCTCCCCCGGCGGCGAGGCTCCCCACCAGCACCACCGCGTTGAGCACCTGCACGGCCTGGGCGGCAAGGAGGATGCGGCGGCGGTCGTGGCGGTCCACCCAGATCCCGGCGGGTATCTGGGCGAGCAGCAGGGCAGCGGTGAGCGTCGCGCCCACGAGGCCGGCCTGCGCGGCGCTGCCGGTGAGGGCGAGCAGGGCGAGCGGCAGGGCGAGGCGGGTGATCTCGGTGCCGAGGGTGGAGCACGCCGCTCCCGCCCACAGCAGCTGGAAGCGGACGTTGCGCCGCAGCGGCGTCAGGGGCGTCGCCGCATCCACGACACACCAAAACTCTGAAAGATATGTTTCACAAATGTGAAGGTATCGCTTCATGGTCTCGGCGGCAAGCAGACCTGACGGCCTACGATGACCGGCATGGCCCTGGATCCCCCGCCTCTGCTGGACGACCACGAGCGCATGCGCGCGGTGAGCCATCCCGCGCGCTGGCGCGTGCTGCAGGAGCTGTGGGACGGCCACACGCTGACCAGCACGGACGCCGCGAAGCTTGTGGGACTCACCCCGTCGGCGATGAGCTACCACCTGCGGCGCCTGGCGGCGCTGGGGCTGGTGGAGCAGGCGAGCTCGGACGATGGCCGCGCGCGGCCCTGGCGCGCGAGCACCGATGGGCTGAGCATGACGGGGCAGCCCGATGCGACGCTCGGCGGGATGATGATGCAGAACTTCGCCGCGGACATCGGCCGCACGCTCGCCACCCCGCCGCCGTCCGAGGGCGACCCCCGGCCATGGCCGGCGAACTTCACCCACCGTCGCGTGCGGATGAGCCGTGCCGAGGCGAAGGCGCTGCACGCGCGGATCTGCGCCCTGCTGGAGGAGGTCGAAGCCGCCGGTCAGGCACGTTTCGAGCGCGGGGAGGAGGCCGACGGGGAGGGTCTCCCGGTCTACCGCTATGACACCTTCTGGGCCTCCGGGGCCGCCGCCGAGGACGCGCCGGGAGAGCCGCGGAGCTGAGCCCCGCGCAGCGGTGCAGCGCGGCTCCCCGTTGCCCCGGGGCCGCCGATGCGGCAGGCTCGCCCCCGACGCGCCCGAGCATCAGCGGCGCCGGAGGCATCGGAGGAACCATGGCCCGCGAGATCGTGTACACCGGATTCATGTCGCTGGACGGGGTCGTGGACTCCCCCGGAGGCCGGGAGGAGGGACACCGCAGCGGGGGCTGGGTGGCACGCACGCCGTTCCTGCCGGAGGCGTTCGCGCTCAAGGGCGAGGAGCTCGCGGAGACCTCCGCCCTGCTGCTGGGACGCCACAGCTACCAGGCCTTCGCGCCGATCTGGCGGGACTCCGAGGAGCATGCTCCCTGGAAGGACATGCCGAAGCTCGTCGTCTCCACGACGCTGCGCGAGGGCGACCTGGTCGGGGGCTGGGGGCCGACGACGATCCTGCCCGGGCTCGACGAGGTGGCGCGCCTGCGCACGGAGGACGACGGCGGGGCGCTGTTCATCCATGGCAGCGCACAGCTCGCCCGCTCCCTCGCCGAGGCCGGTCTCGTGGACCGCTACCACCTGCTGGTGTTCCCGCTGCTGCTGGGGGCCGGCAAGAGCATCTTCCCTCGTGCCGACCGCGAGGAGCAGGGGCTGTCGCTGCGCAGCTCGGAGTCCTACGACAACGGGATCGTCAAGCTGATCTACGACGTGGTGCGGTGAGCTGAACGAGCGGAGGCGATCAGCCCCGCGCAACGACGACCGATCGTGGGCTGACGTTCCCGTTCCGACCCGGATATGGAACGCCAGCCCACGATCGACACGAGCACCCGATCAGGCGCGGGGAGGGGATGGCCCGACCGACAGCGCACCGGCCTGCGGCTCCCCTCATTGCTCGGGGCACCTCCGGCCGGGGCGCAGCCGGTCAGGCGGCGACCAGACCCGTCGTGTTGTGCGGGTCGATGACGAACTTCTTGGCGACGCCGGAGTCGAACTCGGCGTAGCCCCGGGGAGCATCGTCCAGGGAGATCGGGGTGGCGTTGACGGCCTTCGCGATCTGCACCCGGTCGTGGAGGATCGCCTCCATGAGCTGACGGTGGTAGCGCATGACGGGGCACTGGCCGGTCGTGAACGACAGCGCCTTCGCCCAGCCCAGGCCCAGCCTCAGCGACAGCGAGCCCTCCTGCGCGGCCGCGTCCACGCCGCCCGGGTCGCCGGTCACGTAGAGGCCCGGGATGCCCAGGGCACCGCCCGCCTTGGTGATGTCCATGAGGGAGTTCAGCACGGTCGCAGGAGCCTCCTTCGCCCCGTGGCCGTGCCCCTTCGCCTCGAAACCGACGGCATCCACGCCGCAGTCGACCTCCTCGCGGCCCAGGATCTTCGCGATGCCCTCGCGCGGATCGCCCTCGCCGACGTTCACGGTCTCGCAGCCGAAGGCGCGGGCCGCGTCCAGCCGCTCCTGCTGCATGTCCGCCACGATCACGACGGAGGCGCCCAGCAGCTGCGCCCCCACCGCGGCGGCCAGGCCCACCGGTCCGGCGCCCGCGATGTACACGGAGCTGCCGGGCTTCACCCCGGCGCTGACGGCGCCGTGGAAGCCGGTCGGGAAGATGTCGGAGAGCATCGTGAGATCGAGGATCTTCTCGAGCGCCTGGTCCTTGTCGGGGAAGCGCAGCAGGTTCCAGTCCGCGTAGGGGACCAGCACGTACTCGGCCTGGCCGCCCACCCAGCCACCCATGTCGACGTAGCCGTAGGCGCTGCCGGGACGGTCAGGGTTCACGTTCAGGCAGATCTCGGTGCGCCCCGTCTTGCAGTTCACGCAGCGGCCGCAGGAGATGTTGAACGGGACCGAGCACAGGTCGCCCGGCTGGATGAACTCGACGCCCGGGCCCACCTCCACGACCTCGCCCGTGATCTCGTGGCCCAGGATCAGGCCCGCCGGCGCGGTGGTGCGGCCGCGGACCATGTGCTGGTCGGAGCCGCAGATGTTGGTGGTGACGACCTTGAGGATCGCCGCGTGCGGCAGCTTCCTGCCCACGTTCGCCGGGTTGACCCCCGGCCCGTCCTGGAGCTCGTAGGTCGGGTAGTCGAGGTCGACGACCTCGACCTCGCCCGGACCCTTGTACGCGACACCGCGGTTGCTGGTCATATGAAGGCCTCCTTGCCATCACAGGTCGCAGACCCGACGCCGATGTCGAGCCTGCCGAATCCTCCCACCATGACCCTGCACGGGCACCCGAGTCAACCGTCCGGACGGGTGGAATCCGCGAGGTCTTCGCTGCTGAGACGTACCCCCCGGCGAGCACCGTCGATGAGACACTGGACCACGGTGCCCGCGCCCGGCAGGGACGAGAGCCGGCCCCTCCCACCGACCCCTCGCCCGCTGTTCGCGCACCCGCCGTCCTCGCGGTGCGCCCGGCCCGCACCCGCTCGTCCTCCCTCCCCCGACCCCGGAAGGGCTCGCCGTGTCCGAACCGAGCCTGCCGCTGATCTTCGGCATGGCCCTGTGCACCGTCGTCGGCGCCGCCGCGCAGCGCGCCACCGGCATGGGCTTCGCCCTGCTCGCCTCGCCGTTCCTCGTGCTCGTCCTGGGACCGTTCCAGGGGATCCTCGTCATCAACGTCGCCGGCGTCATCGCCAGCTCGATCGTGCTGCTGCAGGTGGGCCGCGACGTGGACTGGCCGCGAGCCGCGGTGATCGTCCCGATGGGGGTGATCGGCGTGATCCCCGGGGCGATCGCGGTCGACCTGCTGCCCGGCGGTCCGCTCGCGGTCGTCGTGAGCCTCATCGTGATCCTCGGTCTGGCAGGGACGATGCTGCTGCGCGGACGCACCCTGCCCCACTCCCCGGCCCTCGGTGCCGCCGGTGGCCTCGCCTCCGGGTTCATGAGCGTCACCGCGGGGGTCGGCGGTCCCGGTGTGGTCGTCTACGCACGGGCGACCGGCTGGGAGCACCGGCACTTCGCGGCGACCGCCCAGCTCGTCGGCGTCACGATGGGCATCGTCTCCCTCGCGGCGAAACGATCCCTGCCCTCGCTGGGCGCGGCGGGCTGGACCGCGCTGCTGCTCGCGATCGGGGCAGGGCTGCTGGTCGGGAACGTCGCCGCCCGCCGCATCGACGAGCAGGCCGCGATGCGCGCCGTCATGGTGATCGCGATGATCGGAGCGCTGCTGGCGCTGGGTCAGGGCATCATGCGCCTCTGAGGCGCTCGTTCTCGCCGCCGACCAGCGGCGTCGCCTGGACATCAGGCCGCGCGGGGACATAGGTTCAGCTCATCCCAGGCACCGGTGCGGAGGAATCGCGGACATGCGCATGGACGACGTCGACCAGCTGATCATCGGCCCCGCGCAGAAGGGCCTCCCCGCGGACTCGGCGGAGCTGAGCGTCCGCGCTCTGCTGGACCGCGGTCCGCACCTGAGCGATCTCACGACACCGCTGCTCACCCTCGACGGGCCGGGCATGGACGCGAACGTCGCGGTGCTCGGCCGCTACTGCGCGGCGCACGGCCTCGCCCTCGCTCCGCACGGGAAGACCACGATGGCCCCGCAGCTGTGGCGGCTCCAGCTCGAGGCCGGGGCCTGGGGCATCACCGTCGCGAACCCCGCGCAGCTCGCGGTCGCGCAGCTCGCCCAGGTGCCGCGCGTGCAGCTCGCGAACACGCTCGCGGACCCGCACGGGATCGCTCTGGCCCAGTCCATGACCGCCGACGGCCAGGAGGTCGTCTCCTGGGTCGACAGCCCCGCCGCGGTGCGACGCCTCCAGGAGCATCTGGATCCGACCGGGCCGCAGCTGGACGTGCTCGTCGAGCTGGGAGCACCCGGCGGCCGCACCGGCGCCCGCTCCGCCGCGATCGCCCTCGAGATCGCGCACGCCGTGCAGGCATCGGCCGTGCTGCGGCTTCGCGGCGTCGCCGGCTACGAGGGGGCGCTCGCCCACGACCGCTCGGACGCGGGGCTCGCCGCCGTGACCGCCTATCTCACGACGATGACGGAGCTGTACGTGCGTCTCGCCGAGGACGGTCTGCTGGATCCGCTGGCCCGGGCAGGGGTCGACGGGATCCTCACCGCGGGCGGGAGCGCCTACTTCGACCTCGTCGCCGAGGCCTTCGCCGACGTGCCCGCGCGTCTGCCGGGCGATGCGCCGCAGACCCTCCTCATGCTGCGCTCGGGCGCGTACATCGTCCACGACGACGGCTTCTACCGGGGCATCTCCCCGCTGCGGGACGAGGAGTCCGCGGCCGCCGCGGGCGGGCAGCGGCTGCGCTCGGCCATGCACGGCTGGGCACGGGTGCTCTCCCGGCCGGAGCCGGGCCTCGCCCTGCTCGACGCCGGGAAGCGCGACCTCCCCTTCGACGAGGGCCTCCCCGAGGCCCAGCGGGTCCAGCGAGGCTTCGGCGCGCCCGTCCGGGAGCTGCCGGGAGCACGGGTCACGGCCATGAACGACCAGCACACTTTCCTCGAGGTCCCTGCCGATGCCGACCTCGAGATCGGCGACGTGGTGCGGCTGGGCCTGTCCCATCCGTGCACCGCCTTCGACAAGTGGCGGCTGATCCCCGTGATCGACGACGCCGACGCCGCGGATCCCGCGCTCACCGGCCTCGTGCGGACCTGGTTCTGAGCCGGGACCCGATCCGCCGATGACCGCCGCCGCACGCCCTGCCGACGCCCCGCACGCCCCCGCCCGCACCCCGGGTCACGGGTCCGCCCCGTCCGCCGTCCCGCTGCTGCTGCGGGGAGCCGATGTCGTCGACGGCACCGGCGGGCCCCGCTTCCGGGCCGACGTCCTCGTGCGCGAGGGGCGGATCGAGAGCATCGGCCGCCGCCCCGGGGAGCTGAGCGTCCCGGCGGGATCCCGCGTGGTCGAGGCCGAGGGGCAGGTGCTCTCCCCCGGCTTCATCGACCTGCATTCGCATGCCGACCTGCGGATCCTCATCGAGCGCACGCATCCCTCCCGGATCACGCAGGGCTTCACCACGGAGGTGCTGGGCCAGGACGGTCTGTCCTATGCGCCCGTGACCGATGCGGTGCTCCCGCAGCTGCGCGGGAAGATCGCGGGATGGAACGGCGACCCGGAGGGCTTCGACTGGTCCTGGCGGAGCGTCGCCGGCTACCTCGACCGCCTCGATGCGGGGATCGCGACCAACGCCTGCTACCTCGTGCCGCACGGGAGCATCCGCGCCGTCGCCGCCGGCTGGGGCGAGGGCGCGCTCACCCCCTCCCAGCTGCGGACCATGCAGGAGCTGCTGGCCCGCGGCATGGACGAGGGCGCCGTGGGGCTGTCGACGGGGCTGACCTACACCCCGGCGATGTACGCCGATCGGGCCGAGCTGACGGCCCTGTGCGAGGTGCTGGCCTCCCGCGGCGGCTTCTTCAGCCCGCACACCCGCTCCTACGGGGCAGGGGCTCTCGAGGCCTACCGGGAGGTTCTGGGCCTCGCACGGGCGACGGGCTGCGCCGTGCACCTGACCCACGCGACCATGAACTTCCCGCCGAACACGGGACGTGCCCCGGAGCTGCTGGCGGAGGTGGACGCGGCGCTCGCGGACGGCTGCGACATCACCCTGGACACTTACCCGTACCTCTCCGGCGCCACGACGCTCGCCGCCGTCCTGCCCAGCTGGGCGAGCGCCGGCAGCGTCGAGGACACCCTGGCCCGGCTCGCGGATCCGGCCGCGCTCGCGCGGATCCGCGAGGCCCTCGAGGTGACGGGATCCGACGGCTGCCACGGCGTCACCGCGGACTGGGACACGATCGAGATCAGCGGCGTCGCGCATCCGGAACTCGCACATCGGGTGGGGCGGACGCTCGCGCAGATCGCCGCCCAGGAGGGCCGCGACCCCTTCGACGTGCTCGTGGACCAGCTGATCCGCGACCGGCTCGGCACGGGGATCCTGCAGCATGTGGGGCATGAGGAGAACGTCCGCGCGATCATGCGGCATCCGGCGCATCTGGTGGGCAGCGACGGCCTGCTGGTCGGCGCGAAGCCCCACCCGCGGGCATGGGGAACCTGCGCGCAGCTGCTGGGCCGCTACGTGCGGGAGCTGGGCATCCTCTCCCTCGAGGAGGCGATCGCGCATCTGACCGGGAACGCCGCTCGGCGCCTGCGGCTGCGGGAGCGGGGGCTGGTGCGGGAAGGCTTCGCCGCGGACCTGGTCCTGTTCGATCCGACGAGCATCGCGGCCGGTGCGACCTATGCGGAGCCGCGTCGACCCGCGACCGGCCTGTCCTTCGTGTTCGTGAACGGGCATGCGGCCCTCGAGGACGGCGAGCCGACCGGGGCGCTCGGCGGCCGGGCGCTGCGCCTGCGGGACGGGCAGGTCGCGGCCCGGTAGCCCGGAGACGGGCTCCCTCTCCCGAGGGCGGCGGGGCACGCGACCTGGTCGGGATGCCTCGGCGCCCGGTTCGACGCGGCTCAGCTGTTGCGCAGCATGTCGATGAGATCGGCCTTGCGCCGGTCCGAGTATCCGTGGAGCCCGATCTCCTTCGCGCGGCGACGCAGCTCGTCCACGGTCCAGTCCTCGTAGGGCTCCGCCTCGCCGCCCCGGCGACCGACCGCGGAGCGGCCGTCGCGCGCCGAGGCGTTGGCGATGCGCGCCGCCTTCTGCTTCGACGCACCGTCCTCCCGGAGCTCCTGGTAGACCTCTTCGTCCTTGATCCTGCTGCTGGGCATCAGCCTCTCCTCTCGCCGTTCCTCGCAGCCGGGCGTGCGGCTCTCGCGTGGTGAGCGTCGAGGTCCTCGACGATGGAGGTTCTCCGCGTTCCGCCGGACGACCTCGACCCGGACCACGCTACCCCCGCTCCCCCGGCATGGCCACGCCCCATCGCCCTGCTCCGACCTCGGCCGGCCGAGGGATCGGCCCCGACCGGAGGAGCTCGAGCGATGCGGCGACCGGATGCGCGGCGCATCGGAGGCGCAGGAGCGGCCCCGCTAGGGTGACGGGATGGACGACGACGACACCACCCGCCCCGGGAGCCATCAGGTCCCCGTCTCCTCAGCCGCCGTGGTCCGCACGCGGGATCGGCCGCACGCGGTCGGTGCACCGGTCGCGCTGCGGAGCGTCCGAGACCTGCCTGGCCGGGGACCGACCGTCAGCTTCGCCGTCGCCGGGACGGTCCTGCAGGATGACGAGGAGCTCCTGGTGGTGATGACCCGTCCCGGCTCCGGCCTGGCCTCGCGTGCGGGGCGGCGCGGCGGTCCCCGAGGCCGGAACGTGGTGAACGCCCAGTGGGAGGGCCTCTACGACGTGGCCTCCTGGGAGGGGTCGACCGTGGTGAGGGTCCATCTGCGCGGGGAGAGCTGGTCGCTGTGGCGCTGGCACGACGGCCGCGACTGGACCCGCCGCTGGTACGGGAACCTCGAGGACCCGTGGCGGCGGACGACCATCGGCTACGACACGCAGGACTGGGCGCTCGACGTCGTCGCCGAGGGCATCCCCGGCACGGACGACTGGGAGGTCTTCCTGAAGGACGAGGACGAGCTGGCCTGGTACGCCGAGGAGAGCGTGTTCGACCCCCAGCAGGTCGAGCACATACGGCGCACCGGCGACGAGCTCATGGACCTGCTGCGACGCGGGACCGGGCTCGTCGGTGCGGACTGGTCACGATGGCTGCCGCGCGACGACGCCCCGGTCGTCCCCCTCCCCGCGGCGTGGGGGACCTCGGTGCAGACGACCGCAGAGACCGACGGGACCCCTACGGGGACATGAGCGCGTATCGGGGCTCATGCCCCCGTCGTGGTCCCGCGGATCTCGAACGACCGCGGTCCCTGCGCGTCCCCGCTCCTCACCACTCGTAGGCCAGGTTCCGGGTGGGGCCGGCGGACTCCCCCGCGGTCTCGATGTCGCAGCGCACCCCCACCTCGTGCCCGGCGTCCCAGCGTCCGCCGGTCACGCCCAGCAGGCGCAGCAGCAGCGGGGTCACGTCCTCGCTGCGCAGCGATCCCTCGCCCGCGATCCGGGAGCGCAGGCGCTCGGCGGCGTCGGGACCTCCCACGACGTGCAGGGCGAGGAAGGAGCGGCGCACGTCGACCTCGTCCTCGCCGTGCCCTCCCTCGGGCTTGTGCCCGTGGTCGGTGACGACGGCGATGAGCCATTCCTCGCCGATCGCCTCGTAGCGCTCGCTGACGGCCTTGACGAGGTGGCGGACGTGCTCGTCCACGGCGCCGATGGCGGCCCGGTACTCGCGGCTCGCGGCGCCATGGGCGTGCCCGGCCTCGTCGGCGCCCTCGAAGTAGACGAAGGCGGCATCGGGGCCCTCGTGATTGAGGACCCCGGTGGCATGGGTGCGGACCTGGATGTCGGCGCTCGCGCAGCCGCGGGAGAAGTCGCTCGCCGCCATGAGCTGATGCTGACCGCCGCGCTGCTGGTCCACCCGCTGGTGGATCACGGGGCCGGGCCCGGCGGCACCGACGAGCGCGTCCCAGGTCGCGGCCGCGTAGGTACGGGCGGAGGGCTCCGCGAAGAAGATGCGGGAGAGGACGTCGGGTGTGCGGGCCAGGCGATGGCCCGCGAACTCGTTCCACCACACGTTGTTCTGCTCATGGCGGGTGCCCGTGAGCAGCGAGGACCAGCCGGGGCCCGAGTCGGTGGGCGGGGTCATCCACACCGGCAGCACGGCGCCGCCGTCGATGAGCCGCGCGAGCGTGGGGGCGGCGGGCGCCGCGACCGGCTCGGGCATGGCGGGGGCGCCGGGCACGGGAGCCTCCGCGGCGAAGCGGGGGTCGCCGTCATGGTCCGGCGCGGCGAATCCGGGGTGCAGGGTCAGCGCGGCGGGGACGGCGAGGTCGATCCGCACGCCGTCCAGGCCGATGAGCAGCAGCTTCATGGGGTGTTCTCCAGGGTCAGGCGCAGGGACAGGATCTGGAAGGGCCGCAGGTCGAGGTCGACGGAGCGTTCCCCGGCGACCGGGTCGAGCATGCGGTCGATCCCCGGCCGCGGCAGATCCGCGTCGAGGGGGTCGACCTCGCGCACGCGCACGGCGGGCACGTCCAGGTGCAGGCGGGTGCGGCAGCGCGCGCCGCGGCCCTCGTACAGGCGCAGGATCAGGTCCCCGGAGCCGTCGTGCGCCGGCAGGATCGCCTCGAGGTGCACGCCCGCGTCCTCGATGCGCGCCGCCCCCGCGGCAGGGGCGGCGCCCGTGAGGCGCAGCGGGAGGTTCAGGGCGTAGCCGGTCTGGGCCGCGGAGACGGGATCGGCGCCGACCAGCAGGGAGTAGCGCAGGCTGCGCCGGCTGAGGTCGGCGCGCGGATCCGGCCAGTTCGGGGAGCGCATGAGGCTCAGGCGGAGGAGCGTTCCGGCGGAGCTGCCCGGTCCCTCCGCCGCGTCCAGCGGCAGCGCGTCGTAGCCGTACGTCGAGTCGACGACCAGGGCGGCCCCGTAGCCGGGCTCGGCCGCGAGCACCCAGCGGTGCATGGGCATCTCGAACTTCGCGAACTCCCAGGAGGTGTTCTCGTGCAACGGGCGGGTCACGTGCCCGAACTGGGTCTCCGCCACCGTCGAGCTGGCGTGCACGGCAAGGGGGAAGGCGGCCTTGAGGAGCGTCTCGCGGCTGCGCCAGTCGACGTCGAGACCGAAGTCCAGGCGCGAGGACCCTGCATCGAGGCCGATGCTCAGCAGCGCTGGGGATCCGTCCAGGAGCAGGTCGGTCTCGAGGACGATCCGCGCCGCGCAGCGTGTGCGCACCCGCAGCCCCTGCGGGCCCGGCACGGCCGTTCCCCTGCTGCTGCCGCGGTAGTGGCGGTCGATGTCCCAGGCGTCGAACTCGTTGGGGACGTCCTCGAACAGCTGCAGCTCGTGGCCGCGCGTGCCGGGGGCGAGGACCTCGCGGCCGCGGACCAGGTCCACGATGCGGGCGAGGGTGCCGTCGGCCGCGATCTCCGCGCGGAGCAGGCCGTTGTCCAGGACCGCGGCCCGCCCGTCGGCGCTGAGGTCCAGGACCACGGGATCCTCGACCTCGCGCAGGGCATCCGCGAGCGGGACCAGGGAGGATCCCTCGATCTCGACGAGGCGGGGCTCGCCGTCCACCTCGAGGACCTCGTACCGCTCATGCGGGCCGGGGTTCAGCAGGGACGGCCCGGTCTCCGCGGTGGGCTGCGGAGCATCGGGACCCCGGGTATCGGCTGTGCCGTTCTCGGCGCCCTTCTCCGCGTCCCCATCGGTCCTCGCGAGCAGGGCGAGGCCCTCCGCGACGAGCTCCTCGGCCCGGGCGAGGATCGCGGCGTGGTCCTCGCGGGCCTCCCGGTGCACCCAGGCGATCGAGCTGCCGGGAAGGATGTCGTGGAACTGCAGCAGCAGGGTGCGCTCCCACAGCCGGTCGACGGCCTCCTGGTCGATCCTCCCCAGGCCGCGCGCGGTCACGAGGGACCAGACCAGCTCGAGGGTGCGCAGGGCGTGCTCGGCCCGGCGGTTGCCCTGCTTCATCTCCAGCTGGGAGGTGAAGATGCCCCGATGGAACTCGAGGTAGAGCTCGCCGCGGTGCACCGGAGCGGCCTGTGCGTACTCGGCGCGGGCGGCGTCGAAGAACGCATCGGGCGTGCCCATGCGCAGCTGCGGGGAGCCCTCGAGGTCCGCGCGGCGCCGGGCCTTCTCCGCCATGTCCGCGGTGGGCCCGCCGCCGCCGTCGCCGTAGCCGAAGGGGATGACCTGGTGGCGGGCCCTGCCCTTCTCGCGGAAGTTCCGTTCGGCGTCGCGGATCTCCTGGGCGGTGAGCATCGAGTCGTAGCAGTTCACGGGCGGGAAGTGGGTGAAGATGCGGGTCCCGTCGATCCCCTCCCACCAGAACGTCGAGTGGGGGTGCTGGTTGGTGCGGTTCCAGGAGATCTTCTGGGTGAGGAAGCCCTCCATGCCCATCTGCCGGGCGATCTGCGGCAGCGCCGCGGAGTAGCCGAAGGAGTCCGGCAGCCACAGGGTGCGGGAGCGGACGCCCAGCTCCCGCTCGAAGTACCGGGTGCCGTAGGCGAGCTGCCGCACGAGGGCCTCGCCGCCGGGCATCATCACGTCCGATTCGACCCACATGCCGCCCGAGGGAGCCCATCGGCCGCCGGCGACGGCCTCGCGGACGCGGGCGAAGGTGTCCGGGCTGTGCTCCTGCAGCCAGGCGTACTGCTGGGCGCTGGTCGCGGTGAAGGTCAGCTCCGGGTACTCCTCCATGAGGGCGAGCACGTTGGAGAAGGTGCGGCCCACCTTGCGGATCGTCTCGCGCACGGGCCAGAGCCAGGCGGAGTCGATGTGCGCGTGGCCGATGGTCGTGATCTGCAGGGCCGAGGCGTCGGCGCGGGCGGCGAGCGCGGGGGCGAGCGCCTCCCGCGCCCGGGCGGCCGTTCCGGGGACGTCGTGGAGATCGAGCGCGTCGAGGGCGTCCTCGAGCGCGGCGAGGATCCGGGCCCGGCGCACGGAGTCCTCCGGCAGCACGGAGGCGAGGTCCACCAGCACCTCGAGGTCGTGCTGGAGGTCCCAGACCTCGCGCACCCGCACGGTCCAGCGGGCGTGCCGCAGGGTGTAGCGCGGATCGGCGGGGGCGGTGAGCCGGTCGCCCAGCTCCGTCGGGGTCGTCCCGTCCTCCATCATGTCCGGGTTCGCGGCGGCCTCGATCAGCAGGGCGATGCGCTCCCCGGCCGCCCCGTCCACGCGAGCGGTGCGGTTGCGGGAGTTGATGGCCTTGAGGACCCGCAGGTCCTCGGTGAGGAGGAGTCCCTCGCACTGGTTTCCGGGCCAGTCGTCCTTGAAGCCCAGGTCGACGTCCAGGAGCGGCACCTCGCCCTCGCCCACCCGGGGGACGGTGCCCTCGAGGCGGAACCAGGTGGTCGCCCAGGCCCGGCCCCACGGGTGCGGGAGCACGACGGGGGCGAAGGCGTCCGCGGGCACCTGGGCGGCCGGGACCGGCTCGCCGTCGCCGGGGACGTCCCAGGCGCTCACGGCGAGGTCTCCCAGGATGCGATGGGAGGCGGGGATGATCCGCTCGCGCAGGGCGCGGCGGGCGCGCGCGAGGATCCGGGTGCTGTCGTCGAACATGGGGGTCCTCGAGATCGGGGCGGCTCAGCGGGGGAGAAGCGGTGGACGTGCCGGGACCTGGACCGCACCGGGGGCGGCCCAGGCCCGCGGCCGGGGGGTCAGCGCAGGTAGGACAGCTGTCCGAAGGTGTCCTGGGCGAGGGCGAGGGCGCGGCGCGCGGTGCCGACCCCGTCGATCAGCGGGTGCAGGGCGAGGGCCTCGATCGCGAGCTCGGCGCTGCCCTCATGGGCCGCGCGGATCACGGTCCGCTCGACCTGCTTCACGGACTGGACCAGACCGCGGCCGTGGCCGGGGACGTCGGAGACGGGCAGCGGGCGGGCGCCGCGGGAGTCGACGAGGCACGGCACCTCGATGACGGCGTCCTCCGGCAGGAAGGGGGCGGCGCCGCGTCCGGCGACGTTGAGGATGAGCTGGGCGGGTTCGTCATCGGCGATCGCATGCATGATCGCGAGGGCGACGCGGTCGTACCCCCCGGACTCGAGGTCGCTCTCGTCGCGCGGGACGCCGCCGGCGGCCTCCCGGTTGGTGGCCATGTAGGTCTCCTCGCGGTCGCGGCGGATCTGCTCCCACAGCCGGGCGACCTCCTCCGGGGAGGCGGCCTGGGCATCGGAGTAGAAGGCGCCCTGCTGCTGCTCGAGGAAGACCCCACGGGTCTGCTGCGCCTCGCGGTCGGCGAGCACCGTCTCGCGCGCGTAGTAGTAGTAATGCAGGTACTCGTTGGGCACGCTGCCCAGGGTCCGGATCCAGTCGGCGCCGAACAGCCGCCCCTCCTCGAAGGACTCGATGAGCGCGGGCCGCGCCAGCAGCTCCGGGAGCACGTCGCGGCCCGCGACCTGGATGCCCTGCAGCCAGCCCAGGTGGTTCAGGCCGATGTAGTCCAGGCGCACCTCTCCGCCGCCGATCCCGACCTTGCCCGCGGTTCCGGCGGGGACGAGCTCGGCGGTCTCGAGCGTGCTGAGCACCCGGCGGGCGAGGCCGATGGGCGAGTCGCAGATGCCGATCACGCGGTCGCCGAGCACGCCGCGGGTGGCCTCGGTGATGATGCCGGCGGGGTTGGTGAAGTTGATGAGCCACGCCTCGGGGTTGACCTCGGCGATCGTGCGGGCGATGTCGAGCGCGACGGGCAGGCCGCGCAGGGCGTAGCTGATGCCGCCGAAGCCGGTGGTCTCCTGGCCGAGGATCCCGACCTCCCGGGCGATCCGCTCGTCCTGGGCGCGGCCGGCGGTGCCGCCCACCCGGATGGCGGAGAAGATGAAGTCGACGCCGCGGACGGCATCGGCCAGGTCCTCGCAGACGACCACCGCGGGCGCCGCCGGGTCGCCCCCGGCGAGGGAGTCGAGGATCTTCGCCATCGCCCCCAGGCGCACGGGGTCCACGTCGAACAGGCGCACCTCCCTCACGCGATGGGGCGAGGGATCGCTCATGAGCGTGCGATAGACGAGAGGGACGCGGAAGCCTCCGCCTCCGAGCAGGGCGAGCTTCATGGGACGAGGACCTCCAAGGACGTGCGGGAGAGGTGGCGCTCGAGCGCCGAGGGGAGCGGGGCGTCGGTGATCAGCCGGTCCAGGGCGGACAGCTCGAGAGCGGTGAAGGCTCCGATCCCGGGGAGCTTGCTCGCATCGGCCAGGAGCGTGGAGTCGCCGGCCGCCGCGACGGCCGCCCGTTTGACGGCCGCCTGCGAGGCGTCGGTGTCGCGGACCGTGCCCTGCTCGGTGATCCCGGAGCAGCCGAGGATGGCGCGGTCGATGTGCAGGCGTCCCAGCCCCTCGAGCACGGCCTGTCCCTGGGTGCAGCGGTACTCGCGGTTGTACTCGCCGCCGAGGATCTCGAGGCGCACCTGGGCGGAGTCCCCGAGCGCCTCGGCCACCCGCAGGGAGTTGGTGACGACGGTGAGATGGCGCCCGCTCAGCAGCCGGGCGACCTCGTAGACCGTCGTCCCGATGTCGATGAACAGCGTCTCCCCCTCGGCGACGAGCTCGGCCGCGGCGGCGGCGAGACGCTGCTTGGTCTCCGAGTTGCGACCCAGGACCTCGTCGAAGGGCTCGTCCGCCGGGGCCGGCTCGGCATGCGGATCGCGCGCGGCGAGGGCGTCCTCCTGCCCACGATCGGGGTCGGTGACGAGGCGTGCACCGCCATGGACCCGGTCGATGAGCCCTGCGCTGCCGAGATCGTCGAGGTCGCGACGGACGGTCGCACCGGAGACGCCGAGGGCGTCGGCGATCTGCTGGGTGGACAGGAACGAGGCTCCACGCAGCAGAGTCTCGATCTCTTCGAGGCGGGCGGCTTTGATCACCTCGCCAGGATAGGCCTCCACCGCCTCGCGATCAACACTTCCGCTCAATCTCGCTCAATCATGCGCACGTCTCAACGGGGCGCGGGCGCCTGTTGACGATTGATGCTCAGCTATGCACACTTGAACCGAGGCGGACTGAGCACATGTGCGCAGTTGTCCCCGCATCGATGCAGGATCCCCGAGCGAACGGAGCAGGGATGACGAACCCAGCGCCCAGCGGTTCCGGCCGGCCGACGGCCGGTCCGCCCCTGCCGTCGCGCCCGCCCGTCACGGGCACGTCCGTCGACCTGCTCGCCGTGGGCCAGCTCTTCCTGGACGTCCTCTACGGGCCCCTTCCGGCAGCGCCCGTGCTGGGGCAGGAGTGCTTCACCGAGCAGGTGCGGCTGGTCCCCGGCGGGATCGCGAACTTCGCCGCCGCCGCGGCCGCCCTCGGCGCGCGCACCGGCATCACCGCCCGCATCGGCGACGGCCCGGTGAGCGCCCTCGTCACCCGACTGCTGGCGGAGGCCGGGATCGGCACCGAGCGCCTCCTCGTGGACTCCGGAACGGACCTGCAGGTCACCTCCGCCATCTCCTACGACGGCGACCGTGCCCTCGTGACCGGCGGCGCTCCCCCGCGACCCGGTCTCGGGGTCGACGGCTCCGACCCGGGCGTCGGCGCGATCGCGCTCCACCTCGAGCCGGGCGACATGCCCTGGCTCGCCTCCTCCACGGCCCCGATCTTCGCGGACGTCGGCTGGGACGCGACCGGAGCCTGGGACCCGGCGATCCTGCGGCACCTGCAGCACTGCCACGGCTTCCTCCCCAACGCCGAGGAGGCGCAGGCCTACACCCGCACGGACTCGCCGCGCGCCGCCGCCCGCCGTCTCGCCGAGCTCGTCCCCCTCGCGGTCGTCACGTGCGGGGCGGACGGGGCTCTCGCGATCGACTCCGCCCGCGGCCTCGAGGTCCGCTCCCGCGTCCCGGACCTGGGCCCGATGGACCCCACCGGGGCCGGGGACACCTTCGGAGCCGCCCTGATCACCCTGCTCGGGCGGGGGCTGCCCCTCGCCGAGGCGCTCGAGGCCTCCTGTCTCGCCGCGACAGCGCGCGGAGCGGGCACCTTCGGCCACGCCGTCACGCCCTCCCCGTCGCAGCTCGCGGCTCTCGCCCGCAGGCACGACCTCGCCTGCGCCGCTCCGCTCGAGGATCTCCTCGTCGATCCCCCATCGCCCTCGACCTCCGCCCCACCGGGCTCCTGAGGTCGCGCCCCGGTCATCGGTCGCCGACCTGCCGCAGAGCCCGCAGTGCCGCCAGAACCCGCAGTGCCCGACAGTTCATCCTCGAAGGAGAGTTCCATGATGTCCTCCCGCACCACGCCCCACCCGCTGTCCCGCCCGACCCGCCGCACCGCCCTGGGCCTCGGCGCTCTCGCGGCCTCCGCCGCGATGCTGGCCGGCTGCTCGACGAGCACCTCCCCCGCGCCCTCCGGCGACGGCGGCAGCACCGCGCTGTGGATCTGGCCCGAGGGCTTCGATGCGAAGATCATCGAGGACGTCGCCGGCGCCTTCCCCGATGCCGGCTTCCAGCAGGTCATCCAGGGCGGCGACTTCAAGCAGAAGCTGCAGACCACCCTGCAGGCCGGCTCCGGCCTCCCCGCCATCACCGGGATCAAGGGCGAGGACATCGCCCATTTCGCCTCCGTCCCGGACTTCTTTGTCGACCTCACCACGCTCGGCGCCGAGGACCACAAGGCCGACTTCCTGGACTGGAAGTGGCAGCAGGCCACCACGAAGGACGGCAAGCAGCTGGGCATCCCGATCGACATCGGCCCCACCGCCCTCTTCTACCGCTTCGACGTCTTCGAGAAGCACGGCCTCCCCTCGACCCCTGAGGACCTCGCCGCCGCGATCCGCGAATGGGAGGCGTTCTTCGACCTGGGCAGCAAGCTCAAGGCCGCCGATGCGGACACCTTCCTGATCCGCAACCTCGAATCCGTGTTCGCGACCGCGTGGGCACAGACCGGCAAGGGCTTCATCGACGAGTCCGGGGCGTTCATCGGCGACCAGGAGCACATCCGCCACGCCTGGGATCTCGCCGTCACCGCGCAGAAGGCGGGGATCAACGCCGCCCTCGACTCCAACACCCCGGACACCGCGGCGGCGGTCGCGGCAGGCAAGCTCCCCGCGGACTTCGGCGCCTCCTGGCACCTGTCCGACCTCATCGTCGACGCCCCCGACACCTCCGGCTCCTGGCACGTGTGCCAGCATCCCGGCGAGTCCACCAACGTCGGCGGCTCCTTCCTCGGGATCCCCGAGGGGACCCCGGATCCGAAGACCGCCTTCGAGATCATCCTGCGCCTGCTCAGCCCGGAGAACCTCGCCATCGAGTACGTGCACTCCGGCAACTTCCCGGCGAGCCCGGCCGCCTACGACACCCCGGAGGTCTCCGGCGAGGTCGAGTTCCTCGGCGGCCAGGTCGCCTCCGAGATCTTCGCCGAGGCCGCGCAGACCGTGCGCCCCCTGTTCGAGGATCCGCGCGACGGCACCGTGCGCGGCCCCTTCAGCGCCGAGCTGGTCCTGGTCGAGGCCAGCGGCAAGGACCCGGAGACGGCCTGGTCCGACGCCGTCTCCCAGGCGACCCGCCTCGCCGAGCAGAACGGCGTCACGGTGGCCTGATCATGTCCAGCGCACTCTCCACTCCCGCTCCGCCGCGCCCCCCGCGGCGGAGCGGCCCCCGCCGCGGGACCGCCGATCCCGGAACGCTCCGCCTGCGCGGTTCCCGCGTCCGCGTCCTCTATCTCGCGCTCGCCCCGTACTTCCTCGTCTTCGCGGTCTTCAGCGCCATCCCGATCCTGTTCACGATGTTCCTCGCGTTCACCGACTGGCGCGGGATCGGCGCCTGGAACGTGGTCGGGCTCGAGAACTTCTCCTACCTCCTGCGCGACCCGCTGTTCTGGAAGGCGCTGACCAACACGCTCATCCTCTGGGCGATGTCGACGATCCCCTGCCTGACGCTCGCGACGCTCGTGGCCCTGGGCCTGAACTCCGCCGTCCGCTTCTCGACGGTGTACCGCGTCGCCTATCTCGTCCCGAACATCACCTCGCTCGTGGCGATGGGCATCCTGTTCAGCTCGATCTTCTCCTCGAACTTCGGGATCGCCAATGCGCTGCTGAACGCGGTCGGGCTCGACTCCGTGCGCTGGCTGCAGACGGAGTGGGGCATCAAGATCGCGATCTCCACGCTCAGCTGCTGGAGCTTCGTGGGCTACAACGCGCTGATCATCCTCGCGGGGCTGCAGTCGCTGGACAAGCAGGTCTACGAGGCCGCGCAGCTCGACGGCGCCGGGGCCGTGCGCACCTTCTTCTCCATCACGGTGCCGATGCTGCGGCCGATCATCCTGTTCATCACGGTCATGTCGACGATCGGCTCCCTGCAGTCCTTCACCGAGTCGCAGGTCATGACGTCGTCCCTGAGCGGCAGCTCCGCCTCCGCCGGCGGCGTCGGCAACTCGGGCCTGACGATGGTCCTCTACTTCTACTCCGTCGCATTCCAGGAGAACCGCTACGGCTACGGGGCGGCCATCGCCTGGGGCGTGATGATCGTCGTCATCATCTTCACCATCATCAACTGGTTCGCGACCCGGGAGCGTGCACGATGAGCACCGCCGTCCGACGCGGCATCGCCCCCGGCGAGCGCCGCACACCGCCGCGCCGGCGCCAGGCCGTCCGGCTCCTGCGCCACCTGCTGCTGGTCCTCGGCGCGCTGGTGTCGATCTTCCCGTTCTACTGGATGTTCGTGCTGTCCACGCATCGGTCCGCGGCGATCTTCGAGTTCCCGCCCCCGCTGGTGCCGGGCGACCGCTTCGCGGAGAACCTGCAGTCGGTCATGTCGACCCTGAACGTCTGGGCGGCGATGGGCAACACCGTCGCCGTGGCCGCGACCACGACCCTGCTCGTGCTGCTGATCGACTCGCTGGCCGCCTTCGCCTTCGCGAAGTACAGCTTCCGCGGCAAGCGGATCCTGTTCCTCGTGGTGATGCTGACGTTCCTGCTGCCCTCGCAGCTCGCGACCATCCCGCAGTTCCTCATGATGACGGAGCTGGGCTGGGTCGGGGAGCTCAAGGCCGTGATCGTGCCCTCCCTCGCAGGCGCGTTCGGGATCTTCTGGCTGCGGCAGTTCTTCTCGAACTCCGTGCCGCTCGAGCTCATGGAAGCCGCGACCCTCGACGGCAGCGGCTTCCTGCGCCAGTACTGGCACGTCGCCCTGCCCTCGGCCCGCTCCGCCCTCGCGTTCCTCGGGATCTTCACCTTCATCGGCTCGTGGAACGACTTCATGTGGCCGCTGATCGTGCTCAACGACCCGAACCGGCTCACCCTGCAGGTCGCCCTCTCGCAGCTGCAGACCGCCCATGGCACCGACTACGGCATGCTCATGATGAGCGCGCTCATCGCGGTGGTCCCGCTGCTCATCGTCTTCGCGATCGGGGCGAAGCAGTTCATCGCCGGGCTCGGGGAGGGTGCGCTGAAGTAGGAGCGCGGCCGCAAGACGGCCGCGCCGCGCCCGAGCCGGACGTTCTACAGTGGTCGCCTGCCGCCCCGGCCCGCCCCCACGCTCTGGAGCCACACCGCCGCCATGTCCTTCGACAGCATCTACCCCGAGATCCGCGCCCTGGTCGACGGCCTCTGGGATCATCCCGAGCTCGGCTACGCCGAGACCCGCACCGCCCGCGCCGTCGAGGACTTCCTGGTCCGCCACGGGGCAGGGCTGCCGATCGAGCACTTCTCCACGACCGGCCTGAAGGTCGCCCTGCCGGCCGTCGACCCCGGCTCGGACCGGCGCCGCGTGGCGGTCGTCGCGGAGCTCGACGCCGTCATCTCCCCCGCCCACCCGGACGCCGATCCGGCCACCGGCGCGGTGCATGCCTGCGGGCATCACACGCAGGTCGGGATCGCGCTGGCCGCCTTCGCGCATCTGGTGTCCACCGGCGAGTGGAAGCAGGCCGGGATCGACCTGACCTTCGTCTTCGTCCCGGCGGAGGAGTTCGTGGACCTCGCCCACCGCGCCGAGCTGCGCGAGCAGGGCGCGATCACCTGGTTCGGCGGGAAGCCGGAGGCGATGATGCTGGGCGTCTTCGACGACGTCGACGCCGCCGTGTGCCTGCACGCCATCGGCGGTCTGCAGGACGGGCCGACGGTGGAGATCGACTGCGACCTCGCCGGCTTCCTGTACAAGACCGTCGAGTTCGAGGGGGTCGCCTCGCACGCGGGCCTGGATCCGTTCAGCGGCACCAACGCCTTCTCCATGGCGTCCCTGTTCACGACGGCGCTGGGGCTGGGCCGCCAGCAGCTGCGCGAGGACGTGCTGGTGCGCATGAACCCGGTCGTCCCCTCCACGGAGATGACCACGAACGTCGTCCCGCATCGGGCGGTCGTGGGGACCGATGTGCGCTCCATCGACCTGGACTACCTGGGGGAGGTCGCCGCCCGCGTGGACCGCGCCGCGCACGGCTGCGCCCAGGCCCTCGGCGGGACGGCGCACATCACCACCGAGATGGGATATCTGCCCTTCATCCAGGACCGCACCATGTCCGGCGCCTTCCGCGACGCCTTCGATCAGGACGAGCGCATCACGCACCTGATCGAGGACCGCGGGGCGATCGCGGCCGCCGGCGACGCCGGGGACCTGTCCTTCATGATGCCCACGGTCCAGCTGTCCTACGGCGGCTTCGACGGCACCATCCACGGCCGCGACTTCCGCATGGTCGACCCGGAGCACGTGCTGATCGACGTGCCGCGTCTGCTGGTGCGGGCGCTGCTGCGCCTGGATGCGCATCTGCCCGAGCCGCTGCGCCGCCGCAGCTACGAGGAGTACGTCGCCACGATCGCGGCGATCGCCCCCGTCCCCGCCGGCGCCCTGTCCGCCGTCCCCAGCTCCGATCCCGAGGCGACCCGATGAGCACCCGTCCCTCCCCCGCATCGGCCCCGGCCCGCGCCGGCGCCGGCGGCGGCATCCTCGACATGGCCCTGCTGATCGGCCTCGTCCTCGTGACGATCGTGGTCGCCGAGGGGATCGGGATCCGCGCGATCCCGATCACCGGCTCCATCACGATCACCGTGCTCCCGCTGGTCTTCGCCGTGCTCATCACGATGATCCTCGGCATCCCCGTCTGGCGGAAGGGGATCCTGCGCCGCATCTACTCGCCGCGGAACGTCGGCTTCTCCGGCGCGTTCCTCATCATCATCATGCTCCCGCTCATGGCCCGCTACGGGGCCGATGTCGCCCCGCGGCTGGGCGAGATCGTCTCCATCGGCTGGGTGTTCCTGCTGCAGGAGCTCGGCAACCTCGGCACGGTGGTGCTGGGCCTGCCGATCGCGCTGATGCTGGGCCTGCGCCGCCACGCGATCGGCTCGACCCTGGGCCTGGGTCGCGAGGGCGAGCTCGCCTACATCTCGGAGAAGTACTCGCTGAACTCGGATCCGGGCCGCGGCGTGCTGTCGATGTACCTCATGGGCACCCTGTTCGGCGCCCTGTTCTTCTCCTTCTTCGCACCGCTGCTGCTGGGCGTGGGCCTGGACGTGCGCGCCCTCGCGATCGCCTCCGGCATGGGCTCGGCCTCGATGATGACCGCGGCCTCCTCCACGCTCGCCGCGCAGGCCCCGGAGCTGCAGGACCAGATCGTGTCGTACGCGGCGGCGAGCCAGCTTCTGACCAGCTTCATCGGCACCTACACGATGGTGTTCCTCGCGGTGCCGCTGCAGCGCTTCCTGTACAACCTGTTCATGCGCGGCAAGGATCGCCTGCCGCGGCATCCCGCGCCGGTGACCGCGGCCGTCCCGACCGAGGACGCCGCGGCCGCGCCCGCCGCCTCCACGCTGTTCACGGCCCGCCGCTACGCGACCTTCGCGGCCGTGCTGCTGCTGTCGGTGCTGCTGGTGCTGTTCACACAGGCCATGAAGCTGCAGGTGAATCCGGAATCGACGCCGATCACGGCGCTGACCATCGGGGGCCTGGGCACGCTGTGGCTGTTCTCGATGATCGGCATCGCGATCGGCGACGCGATGACGCTCACGCGGGTGCCGGTCCTGCGGGACTTCCCGGTGCTGGGCTGGGTGTCGCTGACCTCGCTCGTGGGCTGCCTCGTCTCCGGGGCGTTCGTCGACGCGATCGGCGCCGTGGACTTCCTATCCCTGACCACGCCGATCCTCGCCTTCGCGGGGGTGAGCGTCGCCGACCGGCTCGTGGACCTGTCGAAGACCTCGTGGAAGATCGCGATCACGGCGATCTTCGTGTTCATCGGCACGTACGTGGGCTCCGCGCTGCTGGCGCAGTTCGGGCTGGCCGTCTCCGGCACCTGAGCGGCCGGCCCCGGGGAACGGCCGGAGCGGTCGTCCGGCCGCGTGGCAGGATGGCATCGGCGAGGGTGCCGGAGATCGGATCGTCGCCCCGCTGCCCGATCCCCAGGGAGACCCGCCATGCGCACCCGATCCATCCTCCTCACGGCCCTCGCCCTGACCCTCGCCCTCCCCGGCTGCTCGGTCCTCGGGATCTCCCCCGCGGGCCCGGGCACAGGCGGGCACGCGCCGGCGGCGACGAGCCCGATCGAGCGCCCGGCCCCCACCCTCCCCCGGCTCGACCTGGGCGCGGAGCCGCTGGCCTCAGGGCTCCCGAGCGGATCGCTGATCGATCCCGTCGTCGACGGCCGGATGCTCTCGGTGACCGGGACCGGCAGCATCCTCGTCAGCGTGGATCTGCAGACCGGGAAGGAGCTGTGGTCCCGGGACACCGGTGGTGCCTTCGAGGGCGTGGGCGAGAACGTGCGGATCGACGGCGAGCTCGCGGGCCTCGAGGATGCCGCGCTCATGCGTGTCACCCACTACGGCTGCGCGGACGACTGCGGCCCCGGCGAGGATCCGGCCGACCAGGGCTGGGGTCTCGTGGCGATGTCGCCCCAGGACGGCTCGGTCGCCTGGTCCACTGTGATCGCCCCGCCCGTCGCACCGGACCATCCGGACCGCGACTACCAGGATCATCTCGTCATCCAGTCGGCGACGGTCTCGAGCGGCGTGATCGTCCTGGGGCTCGAGGTCGACGGGGACCTGCGCTCCGAACCGCCTGCGGGCGCGCCGATGCAGCTGAGCATCGGTGTGGATGCCGCCAGCGGCAAGGAGCTCTGGCGGACGGAGGGCTTCGTCCTGGACGGCCGCGGCGTCGACGTCGGGTGGGGCGAGCTGACCGACCCGTCCGCGCCGGACGCTGCTGACGAGGATGTCCCGGCGCTGATGGATCTGCGCACCGGCGAGATCCTGGCCCGCACCGAGCACCCGGGAGCGGACATCGCGGGGGTCGGGGCGACAGGGGCTCTGCTCGAGCTCGAGGACGAGGCCGTCTACCAGTGGGTCGGGCCGAACGGACAGGACGTGCCAGGTGGCGAGGTCCGCGGCGAGTCCGACTGCGCCCGGGGCCCCGGACCGCTGACCTGCACGATCGGTCCGGACGGCGTGATGACCACCCTGACGGAGGAGGGCGAGCTGGTCTCCGCCGGGCCCTCGGAGTTCCGGTCGCTGCTGTTCACCGACGGCGACTACGTCTTCGCGATCGATCCGACAGCGGATCTGCCTCCGACCGGTGCGTTGCGGGCGACGGTCGCGCTGGACCGCAGCGGGAACCGGCTCAGCGATCCCGTTCCCGGCGTCGCCGAGCTGCGCACCGGGGACCTGCTCCTCCTGAGCGAGGCCGGGGCCGACGGCCAGAGCGTCGAGGTGCGCTCGATCACCCCTGTCTGAGGACGGTCCGGCACAGGACGCCCCGGCATCCGCGCCGGATGCCGCTGTGCCGACATGCCTGCTACGGTCCCAGGCATCGCCCGTCCCGCCGCACCGTCCGGAGGCCCTCGCATGACCGCGCCCTCGCCGCTCCCCCGTTCCTTCGGCGTCGACCTGCCCGCATGGCTGCGCGAGGAGGTGGCCGCGATGCCGCCGCGCGTTCCCGATCCCGTGGAGCGCATGCGCTTCGTCGTCCACCTCTCGGCCCGCAGCGTCGAGGAGGGCACCGGCGGCCCCTTCGCGGCGATGGTCGTGGACCGGAGGACGGACCGCGTCGTCTCCGTGGCGACGAACGTCGTGCCCAGCTCGGGCCTGAGCATCGCGCATGCGGAGACGGTCGCGCTGAGCCTCGCGCAGACCCGCCTGGGAACCTGGGACCTGGGGGCCGATGGCGCCGATCATGTCCTGATCACGAGCGCGCAGCCCTGCGCCATGTGTCTGGGGGCGCTGATCTGGTCGGGAGCGCGGGCCGTGGACATCGCCGCCCTGGGATCCGATGTCGAGGCGATCACCGGCTTCGACGAGGGCCCGGTCCCGGCCGATTGGCGCGAGCAGCTCGAGCGCCGCGGCATCGCGGTGGAGACGGGCCGCTGCGAGGCCGAGGCCCTCGCAGCGCTGCGCGGCTTCCGCACCCGCCTCGACGAGGGCGGCACCGTGCTGTACAACGGTCGCCGCTGATCGGCCATCCGCCATCCCACCCCGCTGATCGGCTCCGCTCCGGCCGGGACCGAAGACTTCGGGAGCCGGAGAGTCGGGAAGCGCCGTCTTCTCCGCGCTTCGTCGCTCTCGCTCCAGAAGTCTCCGGTCACTACGCCGAGCACGCGCCCGCGCACGCATCCGATGCAGCTCACCCGCGGACCGGCGGCTCAGCGGCGGATGTGCGGCACCGTCTGCTCGAGCCAGCAGCGGGCCGCGAGCATGTCGGCATCGACCTGGTCGAGGATCGCGTCCTGCTCGGTGCGGCTCAGCGGGTAGTCGAGCGGCTCCTCCTCCCGCTCGTCCCCGCGCAGCGCCGTCAGCTCGCCGCGGGCGAGGAGCCGCTGTGCCGACAGCTCCGCGAAGAGCCGTTCGAATCCGGTGACGACGGCGAGCGCGGCGAGCATCTCCCGTTCCACGCGGTCCAGGCAGGCGCCGATGTCCTCGCCGGTCAGCGCGGAGCCCGAGGGGTCGAACAGATCCGGCTGCCGGGGCACGTCCCGGATACGCATCCAGTCCAGCACGTCCGCGGCGCCGATCGCGCCCGGGCCCTCGTCGATCCGGACGGCCTCCGCCCGGGCCGAGCCGCCGGGATGGTGGCCCGCCCCGAAGGTCCAGAACTCCTCGCTCAGCCGGGCGAGGACGGCCAGGCGGATCCGGGCATCGGCCCCGGCACGACCGCCCTCCGGGATCCTGGCCGGCACATAGCCGGCGCCGGCGAGCTGCCCCCAGGCGTGCGCGAGCCAGCGGGCGTCACCGCCGCCGGGGAACCGCCGCGAGTACTGCCGCGAGAGCGAGTCGAGGACGGGGCGGGTCTGCATCATCGTGGCCATGCCCCTGATCCTCCCGGATCTCCCTGACATTCGAACGCACGTCCGATCCGTGGGCGTGTCCCGGGACCGATCCGTCGCTCGACGCACGCACCGCGAATGCTGACGGCGGCGGGCGTGAGCAGAAGGGACAGCAGGAGCACCCGGGCGCCCCACCTGCAGGCGAGATCCCCAGGGAGTCCCTTCCGCTCACGCCCCACCCGGGAACGCCGCCCGCGGCCTCTCCGATCCCGACGCGGAACGGCTCGGCAGCCCTGAGGGCCGCCGAACCAGGTACGCCCTGGCGGCGAGGGGAATCCGCGACTCACGTCTCCGCCCCGCCGGACGCAGAAGTCTCGACGCCGTTCTCCACACCTCCCGACACATGTCCCGATCTGCAGGGAGGTGCAGGAGCCTCGCCCCGGACGCCTGGATCAGACGCTCTCCGCCACCACCCGCACGTCCCACGCGCCCAGCGCGAGCTCCGCACCGGCTTCGAGCCGCTCGCCGGTGACGACGTCGCGCGCCGCGCTCGGAAGCGGGAGGACGCTCGGCCTCCAGGCCCAGTTGTGGATCACGTGGACCCGCTCCCCCGCCCGGTTCGTGGAGCTCGAGATGGTCTGGGACTCCGCCACGGGCCGCCACGACGGGGTGCCCGCGCCGACCGCGACCGCCCAGTCGAGCAGGGCCGCCGCGAGCGGTGCATCGGGCACGGTGCCGATGTAGGTGACACGCCCCGCGCCCGCGACGCGCGTCGTCACCGCAGGCCAGCGGCCGTAGTGCGGATGGTCGTAGCCGACCAGCACCTGCGCGGGGCCGTCGTCCGCACGCTGCAGCCCGTCGGCCCAGAGCGTCGCGCGGGCGCCGCCGGGCACGGTGAACCCGGCGGACTCCGCATCGGCCCCGGCGACGACCGGCAGCGGCTCGCGGAGGTTGCTGAACTCGTCGTACCAGACCCCGGCGGCCCGATCGAGCAGAGCGGGCTTGCGCTCCAGGCGGGCGCGGGCCTCCTCGTCCTCGTAGCCGGTCCGGATGCCGAGGATCAGATGGCCTCCGGCCTCGGCGTACTCGCGCAGCCACTGCAGGTCCGCGTCGGAGGCGATCGTGAAGGAGGCGGCGACGAGCACGGGACGGCGAGCTGCGAACTGCCCCGGCGTCTCCCGGCGCAGCTGCGCGATGTGCACGGCTCCCGACTGCAGGCCGGCCTCGAAGGCGCCCCGGGCGTAGGCCTCGTACACGGTCTGGAAGCTGCGGGGGTCGCCGTCGACGGTGCCGGGCTCGGCGAGCGCCGGGTAGTGGTGCAGCACCCACTTGCTGGCGTTGTCGAACAGCAGCGCGACATCGGCGTGGGGCGTGAGCCCGGCGACCGCGGGTCCGGCCTCCCGCAGCTCCGCGCCGAGGGCGGCGAGCTCGCGGTAGACGCGTCCCGGCTGCTGGCTGTGCGGGAGGATCCCGCCCCAGTAGGTCTCCGCCCCGGTGTGCAGGGTGTGCCAGTGCCAGTACTCGATCATGCTCGCGCCCCGGGATATGAGCGCCCATGCGGCCTGGCGCCACTGCCCGTCGAAGGCGGGCTCGTTCATCCACGGCATCCCGATGGCCTGCGCGTTCGTCTCCGTCACGAGGAAGGGCGCCTGCTTCGTGCCGTACATCCGGTCGGCATGCGCGAACAGCGACCAGGTACCGGTCGTGGTCCAGAACTGGGCGTCCTCGCGGGTGCGGGGCAGGGCGAGGGAGTCCTGCATCCGGTAGTACGGGTTTCCCGCGGCCACGTCGAGGTCGCGGGCGACGGCCTCCTCGTCCAGGGTGGGCCGGTCGTAGGAGATGCAGGTGGTGACGAACTGGTCCTCGCGGGCGTACTCGCGCACCACCTCGGCCTGCCAGCCGATGAAGGCGGTGGTGAGGTCCGCCTGGAAGCGGCGCCAGGCGAGCGTGTACTGCGGCTGCACGTTGAGGTCCGGACGCCACAGGTCCGCCCAGTCGGACAGGCGATGGGACCAGTAGGTGAGGCCCCACTCGCGGTTGAGCTCCTCGACGCTGCCGTACCGTTCGCGCAGGTGGTCGACGAACCTCTGGAAGACCTGGTCGTTGGCGAAGACCTCGTTGCCGGGCTCGTTGTCGACCTGGTAGCCGATCACGGCCGGATGCTGCGCGTAGCGGCCGATGATCTTCCGGATGACCCGTTCGGCGTGGAAGAGGAAGGCAGGGTGGGCGTAGTTGATCTCCTGCCGCGCACCCCAGCCGATCCGGTGCCCGGTGCGGCGCTCGGCGTTGATCTCCGGCACCTGGCGGACCAGCCACATCGGCGCCGCATAGGTGGGGGTGCCGAGGATGACCCGGATGCCGTGCTCGTGCGCGGCGTCGAGCACCGGGGCGAGCCATTCGAGGTCGAAGACGCCGTCACGCGGCTCCCACGTCGACCACACGGACTCGCCGACGCGGATCACGCTGAAGCCGGCCTCCTGCATGAGACGCATGTCCTCGTCCAGCCGGGGGCTCGGCTGGTACTCGTGGTAGTAGGCGGCGCCGAAGAGGACGCGGTCGCGGAGGGCGGAGTCGTGCGGAGCGGAGGACATGGGAGCCTTTCCGGAGGGGGCGGAGATTGCCGCGGCGGGGTGGCCGGGATCGGGGCGACACGGGTTCGAATCCCGTTGGGGGCGACGAGCGCGGACGCGAGGCTCATCCCTTCACCGCGCCGGCGACGAGGCCTTCGAGCAGCTGCCTGCGCAGCAGCACGAAGACGAGGATGGTCGGGATGGAGGCGAGGACGGCCCCGGCGAGCACGAGGTCGTAGCTGCGGTTCTCCGAGGCGTAGAGGATGTTCAGGCCCAGCGGCAGCGTGTACTGGGCGGAGTCGGAGATGATCACCAGCGGCCACATGAAGCTGTTGTAGCTCTGCAGGAAGCTCCACACGCCGAGCGCTCCGAGCGAGGGTCGCAGCAGCGGCAGCACGACCCTCCGGAAGGTGCCGAACTCGCTGCAGCCGTCGATGCGGGCGGATTCGATGAGCTCGTCGGGGATCGCCTGCACGATGAACTGCTGCATCATGAAGATCCCGAAGGCCGGGGCGACCCAGGGCACGATCAGCGCGAACCACGGGTTCGCGAGGCCGCTCTTGACGACGAGGACGAACAGCGGGATGAGGATGACCGCGAAGGGCACCGACAGGCTGGAGAACATGATCGCGAACAGGATCCGCTTCCCGCGGAAGCGGAACTTCGCGAAGCCGTAGCCCGCCATGGCGCACACGAGCACGGAGACGGTCGTGGAGATCGTCGAGGTGCCGATGCTGATCCCGAACCAGGACCAGAACGGCTGCGTGGTCAGCAGGTTCCGGTAGTTCTCGAGAGTCGCGGGATCGGGGATGAGGCTGGGCGGGGTCGCGAAGATGTCGCCGCGCTGCTTGAAGGAGCCGCTGATCGCCCAGACCAGCGGGGCGATGAACACGACCAGCAGGGCCAGGAGCGTCGCGTACAGCAGCCCGCGGCGGACGAGGGCGGGGGCATCGGCCCTGTGTGCGCGGGACGGGCGGCGCCCGCCGGCCGCCGCGCCGGTCACGGCCCGGGCTGGACTGCTGGTGGGGGTGCTGGCGGTGGTGCTCATGAGTCCCTCCCGATCCCGAGGATGCGGTTCAGCCCCTGGCTGACGGCGAAGACGATGGCGAACAGGACGACGCCCGCGGCGGCCGCATAGCCGAACTGCTGGCGTTCGAAGGCGGCGCGGTAGATGAACATGGCCACGGAGATGGTGGCCTCGCCAGGACCGCCCTTGGTGAGCAGGTACGGCTCGTCGAACAGCTGCGCCGCGCCGATGAACGAGGTGACGATGACGAAGGCGGAGATCGGCTGGATGCCGGGGACGGTCACGGCGAGGAAGGTCCTCCACCGCCCGGCCCCGTCCAGGGCCGCCGCCTCGTACTGCTCGCGCGGCACGTTCTGCAGCGCGGCGAGGAAGAAGATCGTCAGGTAGCCGACGGTCCGCCACAGCAGCACGAAGCCGATGGCGCCCTTGGCGATCGTGGGATCGCCCAGCCAGTCCACGCCCGGCAGGCCGAACAGGGCATGCAGGCTCGCGTTGATGAGGCCGTAGTCGCGGTCGAACATGAGCGAGTAGATGAGGGCGATGACGATGGGCGAGAGCACCATCGGCACGAAGTACGCGACCCGGAACAGGTCGCGGAAGCGCAGGCCGCGGGTGTTCAGCGCCTGGGCGACCAGGAGCGCGCACGGAACGACGACCAGCACGGCGATGAGCGTGTAGACCAGCGAGTTCAGCAGGGAGGTGCGGAAGCTGGTGTCGGTGAGCAGGTTCTCGTAGTTGCGCAGGCCGATGAAGCTGGGGCGGCCCAGCCCCACCCACTGCGTGAGGCTCAGATACACGGCCGCGCCGATCGGCACGATCATGAACAGCACGTACAGGAGGTAGAAGGGGGCGATGAAGGCGTAGGGGGCGGCGCCTCCGCGCAGGCTGCGGGCCCGGCGCGCGGTCGGGGCCGTGGGGATGGTGGTCGGTGCGGTCGTCATGGTTCAGCCCTTCGCCTGTCCGCGGAAGTCGTGATCGGCATCGGCGAGCGCTCGAGCGGGGCTCACCTCGCCGCGGAAGGCTCGCAGGATGTGCCCGGACAGGACCGTGGTCATGATCGAGCTGTCCGCGCTCTGGTGGAACTCGGGGACGTCGTCGATGACCTCGCGGAACACCTCGAACAGGCGCTGCCCGCCGAAGTACTCGTCCTCGAGCTCCAGCAGCGCCGGGTCGTCGTACACGGAGCGCAGGGTCGGCAGGTAGCCGAGGTCCTGGTAGCGCTTCACCTGCTGGGCGGGGTCGAGGTAGGCGGCCACGACGAGGTGCCCGGCGGCGTCGGTCCCGGGCTTCTCGCGCAGGGCTGCGAAGCCGGTGCCGCCGCCGACGCCGGTGGCGTGCCCGCCGGCCGTGAAGCGCGGGACGGGGGCGACGCGCCACGCCCCGGACTGCTCGGGGACGTTGGGCTGGATGCCGTAGCTCGAGTACCAGGACGGCATGTTCACCGCGAGGATCTTCCCGGACTTCAGGCCTGACTGGATGCTCGGCCCGTACATGTCGGCGACGGTCGCGAGGAAGCCCTCCTGGACGCCCTGGACGAGGAAGGCGAGGGTCTCCTCGGCCTCGGGCGTGGTGAGGGTGGGGCGGCCGTCGGCGTCGAAGAGGTCGCCGCCGCGCTGCAGGAGGTGGAGGTGGAAGCTCTGCACGGTGCCGCCGGGGTCGTTGACGGCGACCGCGCCGAGGGCCGCCCCCTCCCGCTGTGCGAGGTCGGCGCCGACCTTCGCGAGCTCCTCCCAGGTGCCGAAGTCGGCGTCGATGCCCAGGCGCTCGAACTCGTCGGCCCGGTGGTAGAGCACGGTGACGGGCGTGTCGGAGTCGAGGGCGTAGAGCGCACCGTCCTTGCTGAAGGGGGTGAGGCGGGCGGCGATGAGGTCGTCCTGGAACGGGGCGACGTCCTCGGCGAGGTCGACCAGCAGCTCCGGGGCGATGTCTCCGCGCAGCATGCGGGAGAAGGCGCCGATCTCGAGGCCCGCCACGTCCGGGGTGCCGGTTCCGGCGACGGCCTGCGCGATCAGCTTGGTGACGAGGTCCGCTGCTCCGCTCTTGGTGATCGAGAGGTCGTAGACGAAGTCCGAGCTCGCCTCGGCGACCGGGACCGCCTCGGTGAAGAAGCGGATGTAGCCGTCGTCGTGGGTCCACAGCGACAGGGGGACGGTGCCGCGGGTGATCGGGGACGGGGACGATGCGTCGCAGGCGGCGATCGCCGCGGCGATCCCGCCCGCGCCGGCGAGCGTCCCTGCGGCCCGGAGGAGCCGCCTGCGAGGCAGCGGGGGCCCGAGAGAGGTGGGGGTCATGGGCAGAACACTCCTGACTACGCTGTCAATCATGGGTGTCGAGCAGGGTGCGCCAGGGGCGTCCTGCATCGGAGGGACGAGGGGCGACGGCCTGCGGGGCGGAGAGCGCCCGCGAGGCGGCCCGGAGGACTACCGGATCGGCGGCGGGGGCCCCGTGGTCGCCCGGGTCACGAGCGAGGCGGGGACGAGCTGACGGGTCTGCGAGGGCGGGCGCCCGTCGATCGCCCGGAGCAGACGCGCCATGCCCAGGTGGGCGAAGACGTCGAACTCCTGGCGCATGGTGGTCAGCGGGGTCGTGAGGTACTCGGCCAGATCGAGGTCGTCGAAGCCGATGATGCTCACGTCGCCGGGCACCCGCAGCCCGGCCCGCTGGACGGCGGCGATCGCGCCGATCGCCATCTGGTCGTTGGCGACGAACACGGCCGTGGGTCCGGCCTGCTCGAGCAGGAGGCGCATCGACTCGAAGCCGCTGCGGGGGCTCCAGTCCCCCACCACGGTCTCCGGGGGCTCGAGCCCTTTGCCCTCGAGGGCCGCCTCCCAGCCGCTGCACCGCTGGCGGCTGGAGACCCAGGCGGAGGGACCTGCGATGTGGTGCACGGTCCGATGACCCAGCGAGAGCAGATGCCCGGTCGCCAGCAGGGCGGCGCCGAACTCGTCCGCACCGACGATCAGTTCGTCCTCGCGGCCCGTGAGCCCCTGCGAGCCGAGCGTCAGCACGGCGACATGGGCCGGGATCTCCAGCGCTCCGCCGTCGAGGTGCAGCGGCTCCGAGAGCACGATGCCTTCCACGCCCTGATCCAGCAGCGCCTCGACCGCGGACTGCAGCTCGTCGCGCCCGGTCGTGTCCGTGCGCTGGATGCTCAGCGCGTACCCCTCTGCCCTGGCGACCGCCTCGACGGCGGTCAGGACGGAGCTGGGTCCGTGCAGCGGCGCCCCGAACGCGGCCACGCCGATGCGTCGCGTCCGGCGCGTGACCAGCGAGCGCGCGGCGGCGTTGGGTCGGTAGCCGAGCTCGGCGATCGCGTCCTGGATCCGCTCCCGCAGCTCGCCGCGGACATGGGGCTCGCCGTTGATGACGCGGGAGACGGTCTTCTGGGAGACCCCGGCGCGCCGGGCGACGTCCCTCATCGAGACCGGACGGGACGTGGCCGCGAGGCCCGGAGCGGTTCGGGTGTCGATGACCGCCGAGGTCGCATCGACCTCGACGGACGCGTCCGCGGCGGAGTCCGGCGGCGGTGCAGGTTCCACGGGGCCTCCTCCTCGAGCCGGGACGTTGACGGGAACGATAGGCGCGGTTGACTACGCTGTCAACGAGGTTCCGTGTCCTGCACCGCCCGATCCGAGCCGACGCCCCTCACCCCCGCGGCGGGCTCCAGGACGGGTCCCGCCCGGACAGCCCGAGGACGCGGTCCAGCCGCGAGGAGTCCGCGGCGACGGGCACGCGCGGGCCGAACAGGCCGGAGCGCTCGGTCGGGTCCTCGCCGATGCCGGCGCAGAACTGCTCGGCGACCTCGAGGGCCGCCGTGTCCGGGTCATAGCTCTGCCCGGTGGCGACGGCGAGGTCCCAGCCGTGCAGGACCAGCTCGTCGAGCGCGACCATGGCGGTCACTTCGCCGGGCATCTCCACGCCGCCGGCCCTCGTCATGCCCTGCCACGCGGCGGGGTCCCGCCAGGCACGGCCCAGCTCGTCGAGCGCGGCCGGGGCACCCTCGCGCCAGTCCTCGGCGAGGACGGAGGCGCCGGGATCCGGGGGCGTCATGGTCGTGGGGCCGTCGATCTTCGCGGCCGCGTCCCGGAAGGCGATCGCGAGGCCGTGGAGATGCGCGACGAGCTCGCGCACCCGCATCTCCGGGCACGGGGTCGGGTTCTCGAGCTGGTCCTCGCGGACCCCTGCCACCAAGGCGGCCGCCCGCGCGGCGCTCGCCGTCAGATCGAACATGGTCAGCTCCTCGTTCGTCGGTGGTCGCAGGGTACCGCCCGCCCCGCTGCCGCGGAACGGCACCGGCGGGTCGAGGTCCGATGCATGCCCTGCGGGATGCTCGATGCGGCCCGACCGCGACGGCCGCGGCGATCGGACTGCAGCCGGGCCCGTGGTCCTTCCTCGCCCCGGGGGCTACGATCCCCGCATGGGCACCGAGGCAGCGCAGGAGATGCAGGCCGGACGGGGCCGGAGGCTGTGGCCGACGGCCACGCTGCTGGTCGTGATCGCGCTCCTCCTCGGCGCCATGGCGGGCTTCTGGGCGGGCCGCAGCGGTGCCGTGCCGGACGGTCCCGGACCGGTCCCGCCGGTCGCCTGCACGGACATCGGCGCCGTCGACGGCGTGAGCCTCGAGCTGGGCCGCGAGGACGTGGGCGAGGCGACCACAGCGATGCTGGTGGTCCGCACCGGCAGCCAGGAGGTGCGTGTCCCCGTCGACCTCACCTCCGACCGCTGGGCCCAGGGGACGACGAGCATCTGGGCGACCCTGACCGGACCGGAGATGCAGGACATCGACGCGGTCGAGCTGGTCCTCGCGGACGCTGACGGCGCGGAGCGGCGGATCACCGCGTCCGATCCGGGCGAGCCCGTCCGCGTGTCCCCGAACGGAGAGGCCTGCGAGCCTCACGTGCTGCAGTCCGCGTTCCGGATCGAGGACGGCTCGCTGGTCCGCAGCGCCGGATGACGGGCCCCGGGGCCGCGCCACCGCCCCGGGAGGCGCGCCCCGCGCGAGGGCGGGCGAGGGGCAGGGATACGCGCCGCCCCTCCGTGGTCATCCCCGCGAGGCGACCAGCCGCGGGTACAGCACCTGCAGCAGCAGGACCACGACGAGCAGCGCCGCCCCCGCGGCGATGCCCGCACCGCGTCCCAGGACGACGTCGAAGATCAGCAGCAGCACCCCGGACAGCATCAGGCCGAGCATGCCCAGGGCGATCTTCACGATCCGGTTCGAGGCGGTGACGATGTCGTCCTTGACCCGCTGGCGGAACAGGCCGCGGTGCACGCTGACGGGCGTCAGCAGCAGGACGACGATGAGCAGCGCGAGCACCAGCAGCCCGAGGTACCAGCCCACCTGGAAGCCGTCGAGATCGTGGAAGCGGGATTGGAACGGCAGCACGATGAGGAAGGCCGCGACGATCTGCGCACCGGTCTGGAGCACGCGGATCTCCTGGAGGATCTCGTTCCAGTTGCGGTCCAGCTGCTCGCCGCGGGACTCGTGGCGGGCATAGTCCTGCGGACCATCCGCGTCGGACAGCGGCGGGTCCTGCGGCGAGGAGTCCTGGGAGCTCATGGGGGAAGTGTAGGGAGCACGGCGCAGATTCCCGACCCCGCCCATGGTTCCGTCCCGCGACCGCGGACCGCGTCCCTGGACGTCAGCCCCGCGCCTCCAGGTGCAGGTCGATCCGGACGGCATCCCCGACATCGACTCCGGTCGCGCGCTGGACGGCGACCTTCACGGGCACGAAGTACGTGCCCTCGCGCGGGAAGAGGGAGGTCGTGTAGGCGAAGCCGTCCTCGGACGTCGGCGCATCCGCACGAGCGAGGTGCACCGCGGCCGGGATCGCGCCCCATCCGTAGGTGACCAGGTGCGCGACCGCGGCGACCTCATCGGCGGCGTCCTCGGGCATCGGTGCGAAGACGAACGGAGCAGGGCCCCGCCAGGAGACGAGGGTGCTGGTGAAGCTCAGATCCATCGGCTGCTCCTGCTCTCCCGCGCCGGGGCCATGGCGCCCTCCCGTCCCCGGAACACCGCGATCCTCTTCGCGCTCGGCGGGGACGGACGTCGCCGGCGCGGTCCTGCCTCAGCGCCGGCGACGTCCACCTGGTCACGTTCCCTCATCGGGCGGCCCGGCAGGTCAGGGCAGCTGCACCAGCGCCTGCACGGGCACGTGGTCGGAGGGGTAGGCCCCGGCCTTGCTGCGCGAGACGTTGATGGCGGCCTGGTGGACCGTGATGTCCTCGGTCACGAGCACCCAGTCGATGCGGTTCCCGCCCTCGACCGGGTCCTTGTAGGCCGGGAAGGTGCCCCACGCCGGGGTGAGCTGGGTGGCCGCGGTGTCCCACGTGTCGACGGTGGGGCCGTCGGTGACGAGGGTCGTGTAGCCGCCGGAGTCGTGGGCGGCCGAGTTGAAGTCGCCGGTCACGATCGTGGGCAGCTGGTCGAGCTCGCCGCCCTCGAACAGGTCGATCATGGCCTGCGCGCTCTTGATCCGCGCCGGCTCGGACTGGTGGTCGAAGTGCGTGTTGATGTACGCGAACTCCTGCCCGGTGCGCAGGTCGCGCAGCCGCGCCCACACGACGATGCGGGTGACCTTGTTGCCCCAGGTGGCGGAGCCGATCACCTTCGGGGTGTCGGACAGCCAGTACTGGTCCCAGGCGAGGACCTCGAGACGGTCCGCGTCGTAGAAGATCGCGGAGTACTCGTCCTTGCTGCCGCCCTGGCGACCGTAACCGACCATGCGATGCCCGGGCAGGGCCTCCTCGATCGCGCTCAGCTGCACGTACTTCGCCTCCTGCACGCCCAGGAGCGTGGGCTGCTCCCGCTCGAGCAGGTCGATGAGGATGGGCCGGCGGTCGGGCCAGTGATCGGGCTCGCCGGGCTTCGTGTCGGCGCTGCGCTCGAGCCGGATGTTGAAGGTCATCACGTGCAGCCGGTCCTTCTTCGCGCGTCCGATGAGTGCGCGGCCCTTCCCGCCCGTCGGGGCGGGCCCGGCGGCAGCGGCCGGCGCGGACAGGGCGGCGGCGCCGAGGGCCGCCGCGGGGACGGCGGCCATGAGGGCGCGTCGATCGAAGGAGGAGGTCGAGGGGGTCGGGGACGTCATGGTGTCGGCTCCTGGGGACGGGGACGGAGACCTCCACTGTAGGAGACGGCGGTCACACCCGTACCGGATTCGCTCCGTTCCGCCGGACGTTCACCGATCCGGCATCGGGTCTCCATCCGCTGTTCCCGACCCCGCTCACCGCTGCGGTGCGAACACCCCCGCACCGTGCCGCCAGCGGAACCAGCCCAGGCACGCGAGGGTGAAGGGCACCCCGAACCAGAGGGCCGCCCGCTGCGCCGGATCGAGGCCGACGCCGAGGAGGGAGGCGCCCAGCAGGATCAGGGCCAGGATCGGCAGCAGCGGGAACAGCGGTGCCCGATAGGGCAGATCGGCGAGGTCGCCGCCGTCCCGCAGATAGCGGCGTCGGAAGCCCAGGTGGGAGGCGGCGATGGCGATCCACACGGCGACCACCGCGAAGCCGGCGATCGACACGAGGGCGAGGAACAGGCTCCCGGGCGCGACGACGCTCGACAGGAGGGAGGCGAGTCCGCCCACCATCGACAGGCACAGGGCGATCAGCGGGATGCCGCGGCGCGTGGTGCGGGAGAGCCAGCGCGGCGCCTGCCCCTCGACGCCCAGGGAGTGCAGCATCCGGGCGCAGGAGAACAGCCCGGAGTTCCCGGCGGAGAGCAGAGCGGTGATGATGACGAAGTTCATCGCATCGGCTCCCAGGGGCAGCCCGGCCCGGTCCAGGACGGTGACGAAGGGGCTCTCGTCGGTGCCGGCCTGCTCGTAGGGGATGATCGCCGCGATCACGGCGATCGCGCCGACGAAGAACACGGCCAGGCGGATCACCGCGGTGCGGATCGCTGCCGGGATGGTGCGCTCGGGGTCCTGCGCCTCCCCCGCCGCCACGCCGATCAGCTCGGTCCCGCTGAAGGCGTAGAAGACGGCGAGGATCGTCACGAGCACCCCGGCGATGCCGGTGGGCAGCAGCCCGTCCGCGGTCATGAACCCGCCCAGCCCGACGGGCCCGCCCTGCGCGGCCGGGTTGATCCCGAGGATGGTCGCGCCGCCGATGACGATGACGGCGAGCACGGCCGCGACCTTGATGAGGGAGAACCAGAACTCGGATTCGGCGAAGACGCGGGCGGAGATCGCGTTCATCGTGAACAGCGCTCCCGCGAACAGGAGGCACCACACCCAGACGGGGACGCCTGGGAACCAGCGCTGCATGAGGATCCCCGCGGCGGTGAACTCGCTGCCCAGAGCGACGGCCCAGCACATCCAGTACAGCCACGCGGTCGCGAAGCCCCAGGCCGGCCCCAGGTTGCGCGTCGCGTGGGCGTGGAACCCGCCGACGGCCGGGTCCTTCGCGGCCAGCTCGCCGAGGCTGCTCATCACCATGTAGGCGACGAGCGCGCCGATCAGGTAGGCGAGGACGGCGCCGAGGGGTCCGGCCTGCGCGATCGTGTACCCGGAGGAGACGAACAGGCCCGAGCCGATGACCCCGCCGAGCGCGATCATCACCAGGTGGCGGTGGGTCATGGTGCGGCGCAGACCGCCGGTCGCGGGCGGGGCGCCGGGCGGCGCGGCGGGGGCGTTCGATGCGGTCATGGGTCCTCTCCTGGTCCGGCCGGGGAACGATATCGCCGGCTGCGCGCCTGCTGTCGACCGGTCCATGCGGGCCGTCCGCCGAGTCTCGTACCCTGCCGTGGTGACCGATGCACCGCTCCCCCTTCCCTCGCTGTCCGCCGCCCTCGCAGACGCCTCGGGGCCGCCGGTGGTGCTCGACGGCGGGCTGGGCACGCATCTGGCGGCGCGGGGCCTGGACGTGACCGGCCAGCTGTGGTCGGCGCAGGTGCTGCGCGAGCAGCCGGAGCAGGTGCGCGCGGCGCATGCGGACTTCTTCGCCGCGGGCGCGCAGGTCGCGACGACCTGCTCGTACCAGGTCAGCGCAGACGGCCTCGTCCGGGCGGGCGCGGACGCCGCGGAGCTCGAGAGCCTGCTGCGCGGCAGCGTCGCCCTCGCCCGGGCCGCGGCCGCGCAGGCGCCGGGCGGGCCGCGCTGGGTCGCCGCCTCCGTCGGGCCCTACGGGGCAGGGCCGGGAGCGGGCACCGAGTACGACGGGGCCTACGGGCGCTCGGCGCGGGAGCTCGCGGCCTGGCATCGGCCCCGGCTCGAGATCCTCGCCGATGCCGGAGCCGATGCGCTGCTGCTGGAGACGGTGCCGAGCCTGCCGGAGGCGGAGGCCCTGCTGGACCTGGCCTCCGCCCTCGACCTGCCCGCGCTGCTGAGCGTGACGCTCCGACCGGGGACGGCGGAGCCGATGCTCGGGGACGGCACGCCGCTGCGGGAGCTCGGGCGCCTGCTGGAGGAGGTCGGGTCGCCGACCGCGGTCGGCGTGAACTGCTGCCCGGTCGCCGATGCGCTCGCCGGGGTGCGGATGCTGTCGCAGCTGACGGACCTGCCGCTGCTGGCCTACCCCAACAGCGGGGAGACCTGGGATCATCGGGCACGGACATGGATCCCCGGCGCGGCCGGAGAGGATCTGCCCGGGACTGCCGGAGCGCTCGTCACGGCGGGCGTCCGTCTGATCGGCGGCTGCTGCCGCGTGGGGCCGGAGCAGATCACGCGCCTCGCCCGCACCGCGCGCGAGGCCGGACGGGGCTGACCCGTCCACGGCCCGGGCGAGGATCCCGCACGTGCGGAACGCCGGGACCGCCGCATGCGAAGGCGGCGTCGCGATAGGTTCGGGGGATCCCTGCACCCCTCCTCAGGAGCTCAGATGCCGTCCTCCTCCTGCCGTCCGCGCTCCGCGGCCGCCCTGCTGCGCCTCCTCCCTCTGCTCGCCCTGGCCGCCGGTCTCGCCGGCTGCGGTCTGCTCGGTCCCGGGGACGGTGCTCCCTCGCCGTCCGCATCGGCCCCGGCCTCTCCCTCACCCGCGACGCCCTCTCCCACGGCGGAGCCCTCGCCGTCCGCGCCCCCGGAGCCGCCGGCGACCGAGCGCGTCCTGCTGTGGGTGGGGCAGGACTGGGAGGTGGAGGACGTCGAGGAGGACGTGTGCGCGCTCTCCGGTGCGGTCCCGAGCTCCTTCTCCGAGCAGGAGGACGTGTTCACCTGCGGGCCGACGGCGGCGAGCGCGCTCGCCTGCGCGGAGGAGGACGGGCAGGTGCTGTGCATCGTGAATCCCGCAGATCGCCGCGCGATCCGCTTCTCCTCGCCGTCGGCGGCCGAGGGCGGGATCGACCGCAGCTACGACGAGGGCGTCCGCATGCCTCTGCTGGCCCAGCTCAAGAACGGCGCCACCTGCACGATCATCTCCCATGACCATTCCGAGCACTACGGCGGACAGCGCAGCTGGTACACCTGCGACGACGGCTCCGAGCTCCTGGTCGGGGCCGATGCCGCCGCCTCCGACACCTTCGATCTCTCGCAGGAGCGGATCACCGTCCAGCGCTCCGTCGACCAGGGTGCGCCGGAGGAGGTCGCGGTCGCTTCGGTGACCCTCGCGGGGCGCTGAGACCGCCCCATCACGGTCAGCACGCGGGCCGCGGGTCCGCGTGTGCGGGTCGGTTCAGCGCATCGGGACGACGCGCCGCACAATCCCGCTGACCAGCCGCTCGAGGGGCCCGCTGCGGCCGCGCGCGGCCAGGTGCGCCCCGATCCCCAGCGCGATCACGACGTGGATCGCAAGGATCCCGAGCCCGGCCACGTACCAGGGGTAGCTCGTGAAATCGCCGGCCGGGTTCAGCAGCATCGCGGCGATGAGAGCCGCCCCGGTGAGGATCACGTGGATCGCATAGATGGTCAGCGGAGCGGCCCCGGCGGCGCGGGCGGCCCGCGCCGGTCGGCTGCGCAGTGCGGTGCCGGGGCGGACGACCAGGGTCATGAGGCCGATGAGCACGATCGCGACGGCAGAGGTGGCGATCATGTCGATCGGGGAGCCGGTGTGCGGGGAGGCGGAGGCGAGGGCCCACAGCTCGGGCGTGACGGGGGCGCCGAACCCGGACAGGCTCACCAGGATCGGGTCGATGCCCTGCCCGGTCGCCCAGGTGCGGGCCGCGGCGGAGATGCCGTACGCGGCCGCGGCGACCAGAGCGCCGATGCCGGCGGCGCGCAGCGACCAGCTGCGGGCGCGGCCCTGCTCGATCGCGGCGGCGAGGGAGCGCATCAGCACGATGCCCAGCAGCATGTACGGCAGCCAGGTGATCACCGGGTACATGCCGGTCAGCGCGAGGCCGCGCAGCAGCGGCAGCGGCTCGAGCAGGTTCAGCGGGGTGACGGCGCCGATCTCCTGGACGATGCCGAGGCTCCCGCGGACGGAGGCGTTCAGGAACCCGCCGGTCAGCGCGAGGCCGCCGGCGATCGCGAGCAGCCAGCGGCTGCGGACCAGCAGCAGCGGGGCGGCGAGGATCATCGTGACGCCGTAGGGCACGAGGACCACCACGACGGAGGTGGGGACGAAGCCGAGCACCATGCCGATCGCGATGACGAGGGCGCCGCGCGCCATCGTGCTGAGGACGGCACCGCGCCGGTCGCCGGCGGCGAGCCGGCCCCGCGCGGCGAGCACGAGGCTGAACCCGCCGACGACGGCGAAGGTCGTCGAGGCGATCCCGGTGGTCAGGACCTCCGCGGCGCTCGCCGCGGCCCCCTGGACTCCTCCGACCTGCAGCAGGGCGAGCGGACCCAGCAGGTGCGTGGCCATCATCCCGAGGATCGCGAGGAGGCGGACCAGGTCGAGTGCCTCGATCCGGCCGGAGCCGGTGGGACGGACGTGGCCCGCGCGGTCCGGGAGCTCGCGGGATGCGGCCGGGGTGCGTGCGTCTGTGCCGCCCGGAGGGAGCAGCTCGGCCCGGGTGCGGGCCGTGGCGTAGAAGGTCGTGGCTGGGGTTCGGGACGTCATGGGACCAGGATCCGGCGGGAGCCGGGGTCGGTGCATCGGGCCCGGGGACCGTAGGCGGCCCCCGGGCTGCGACCGTGCGGTGATGCGGCATCAGACCGTGGTCGCAGGGGGTGCGGGCACGGCACCCGCGTCCACGAGTGCGGTGCAGATGTCGCTCCCCGCGGTGGAAAGCGTCATCTGCACCGCACCGGCGCATGGCCCGCGGATCAGCCCTTGTCCCGCAGCACGGCGCGGCGGGTGCGGAACTCCTCCTCGTCGATGTCTCCGGCGGCGAAGCGGGAGGCGAGCTGCGCCTCCGCCTCCCGACGCGGGGCCAGGCGCTCGCCGCGGCGGCAGCGGATCACCCCGAGCACCAGGACGGTGAGGAGGATGAGGAAGAAGATCAGCGGGAAGATCGGGAAGAAGCCGGGGCCGTATCCGTGGCCTCCGGGGCCGTCCGGTCCGGCGAGGGTGATGAGCGTGTCGGTGAGCATGATGCGTCCTTCCAGACGATGCCTGCTGTGGATGGTGGAATCACTCTCCCGCCGATGCCCCGCCCGGTGATCCGCCGGGGAGCGACACTCGCGCTACGCCCCCGGACGTACCCGGACTGCCCGGCCTCGCGCCGGCTCCCTGTCTCCGGTGGCCCTCGGTCCCGCGCCCGGGCGAGGAGCGGTAGCTGGCCCGGGCCCCGCCGGCCTACCCCGGCAGCTGCGCCTGCACCCGGAGCTCCTCGTCCTCCGCGTGCACCTCGAGCCGTCCCCCCGCATCCTGCGCGCGGCGACGCATCCCGGTGATCCCGAAGCCCTCCACAAGGGTCTCCCCTTCCCGGCGGCGGCTGCGCACCTCGATCCCCACCGCCTGCTCCTCGTAGCGGATCCGCACCTGCGCGCGGCGCTCGGACGCGTGCTTGACGACGTTGGTCAGCGACTCCTGCACGATCCGGTAGGCGGCCACGTCCGCGGCCCCGGGGAGCGCCCGAGCCGTGCCCATGACCTGCAGGTCCACCGCGATCCCGGCGTCACGCATCCGCTGCAGGAGGTCGTCCAGGCGGGCGAGTCCCGGGGTGGGCGCACGGGACTCGGAGGCCGCCGCCTCGGCCGGGGCGACCTGTGCGAGCGTCGAGCGGAGCTCCGTGAGAGCCTCGGCGCTGGCCCGGCTGATGGCCTCGAGCGCCTCGTAGGCCTGGTCAGGTCGGCGCCCCCGCACGTGCAGGGCGATGTCGGCGTGCATCTGGATCGCCGCGAGGCCGTGCCCCACGACGTCGTGGACCTCCGAGGCCAGCCGCAGCCGCTCGGCGTCCAGCACCTGGCGCTGCGCCTCCTCGCGTCGTCGCTGCCGCGCCTCGAGCACGAGTCGTCGCACCAGGCCGATGCTGAACGGCACGACGATCCATGCGGACCCGGGCACCACCGTGAGCAGAGCCTCGACGCCGTCGCGGACCAGGACCGCCGCGCCCAGGAGCAGGATCCCGCCACCGGCGGCGAGCGCCGCTCTCGACGGGACCAGCTGTCGCCCCAGGGAGTACGCGCAGGCCAGCAGGGACAGGAGGATCGGTCCGTACGGGAGGCCAGCTCCCAGGTAGAGGCTGGTGGCGGCGGCGGCGAGCGCGAAGGCGGGCAGCGGCCACCGTCGCAGGGCGACCGCGAGCACCGCCGCGACCACCAGACCGATCCCGAGCGCACCAATCTCCGCGGGGGCCTCGGTCGACCCGGGAACCGGGCCCGATGGTCCCGGGCCGTTCCCGCCCCATCCCCCGCGCGGTCCGCCGTGCCGTCCCGGGCGCAGGAAGCCGAGGTTGACCAGGCCCAGCAGCGCGGCGAGCACGAGGTCTCCGGTGCGGGGCAGCAGCTCACGAACAGGCATGTGGATCAGCCTCCTCTCGCGCGCGCGGCGCGTCGCCGTCCTCGGAGCGTACGTCGGGATACGTCCGGGGGCGTATGCGTCCCCGCCGCCGAGCCGCGATCCTGGGGGCGATACTGGAGGCGGGCTCGTCATCGGCGCGCCCGCCGCCTGCGGAAGGAGGACGGCCGATGATCCGCGTGCTGATCGTCGACGATCAGGACCTGGTCCGGCTGGGCCTGCGCACCCTGCTCGAGGCGGAGGACGGGTTCGAGGTCGCCGGGGAGGCGGCCGATGGCCTCGCCGCTGTCGGCGAAGCCGTGCGGACGCTCCCGGACGTCGTGCTCATGGACATCCGCATGCCGGGGATCGACGGTCTCGAGGCGACGCGCCGCATCCTCGCGCATCCCGCGCTGTCGGCGACGACGGTGCTGGTCCTGACGACCTTCGAGCGCGACGAGTACGTGTTCGAGGCGCTGCGCGCGGGCGCCGCGGGATTCCTGCTGAAGGACACGCCGCCGGCCCAGCTGCTCGCGGCGATCCGCACCGTCGTCGACGGCGGGGCGCTCCTCGCCCCGAGCGTGACCCGCACCCTCATCGCGGAGTTCGTGGCGGGGCAGCGCCGACCCTCCGCCCCACACCCGCAGCTGGATCAGCTGACGGCGCGGGAGCGGGAGGTCGTGGGTCTGGTCGCCCGCGGGCTGTCGAACCAGGAGATCGCGGAGCAGCTCGTGCTGAGCCCGGCGACCGCGCGTACCCACGTGAGCCGGGCGATGGTGAAGCTCGGTGCCCGGGACCGGGCGCAGCTGGTGGTCTTCGCCTACCAGTCGGGGCTCGCCTGAGGCTCCCGGTCAGCCGCGTCCCCCCAGCAGCCGTCTGAGCCCGCCCAGCAGCCCGCCGCCGTCCGGCTCCTGCTCCTGCTCCTGCGGGAGCACCGTCCCCTCGGGCGCCGCGGGGTCGCCGTCCAGGACGAGCAGCGCCTCGCGCGGGATGCGCAGCGCGTCGAGGACCGCCGCGAGCGGGTCGCCGGGGAGCTCGGTCTCCCGGAACAGGGCGCGCAGCCGCTCCGCGTCGACATCGGGCCCGAGGGCGGCGATCAGCGCCTCGGCCTCCTCCCGGCGGGCTGCGCCGTCGTCGGTCTGCTCGATCCAGCCGGTGTTCCACAGCATCAGCACCGGCACGTCGTCCGGCGTCGCCGCGCTGAGGCCGCAGCCGCTGCCGGCATCGCGGAACAGGGACAGGACCCAGCGGTCCCGCTGGGCGTCCTCGGGGAAGAACAGGTCGGGGCCGATGCCCGGGTCCTCGAGGGAGGCGATCGCGAACCAGCCGGCGTCCAGCGGCGTCACCCGCACCTGGCCCTCCGCGTCGGCGGCCATCCGGCCGATCTCCCGGGCGCGGGCCGCATCGCCGCGGTCCAGGGTGATCTCCCGCGCCTGCACCCGCTCGAGCTCCGGCAGCCCGGGCACCGCGGCGGACAGCGCCGCCACGGCCTCGCCGAGGAGGGCGTCCCCGTCCTCGCCGACTTCGTCCGCGTCCGGGTCCTCGACCTCCTCCGGATCCAGTTCCCGCCGGCACAGATGCTCCTCGAGCGCCTCCCGGACGAGCCCGGCCCCACCGGGCAGGGCCAGGGCGTCAGCGACCGCCTCGGCCGCCCCGATGGGCAGGTGCTCCTCTCCGCCGCCCCAGGCGAAGCGCCGATCGGCTCCGGTGGCACGCACGCGCAGGATCCGCGGGTCCTCCGCGTCACCGAGCAGGATCCGGTCCCATTCCGGGGGCAGCGACGGCTCGGTCCGGATCCAGGCGGCGGTCCAGCCGCTGGGGGAGGTGGGGCCGACGGACCACCCGTCCGCGGGATCGGCGGGGAGGGGGAGGGGCGAGAGGGCGGCCGAGAGCTCGGCCTGCGAGGCCCGGGCGATGAGGAGCATGGGTCGATCCTAGGGGTGCGGGTCGCCCGTCCTCCGCGAGGATGCGGCTGCGAGGCGTCCCGTCGTCCGCGGCTGCACCCCGGCGGCCCCCAGCCGCTCCCGCAGCAGCGCGTCCTCCCCCTCGGCGCCGCGGCAGGCGAGGGCGGTGCGCAGCGCCTGCGCGGCCTCCTCGTGCCGGCCCACGCGCGTGAGGAGCTCGGCACGGATGACGTGGAAGGGCCGATGCTCCGCGAGGTCCGTGGCGAGCTGGTCCACCCCGGCGAGCGCGGAGCCGGGCCCCCGGGCCTCGGCGAGCGCGACCAACCGCGCCAGGCGGACGATGGCGGTGGGCCAGTGCGCGAGGAGCGCGTCGTAGAGCGCGACCACCTCGTCCCAGTCGACGTCCTCGTGACGCTCGGGCACGGCGACGGCCGCGGCGATCGCGCCCTGCAGCAGGTAGGGGCCGCGTCCTCCGGCGGCGAGGGCACGGAGCACCAGGCGGTCCGCCCGGGCGACGAGCTCCCGGTCCCAGCGGGAGCGGTCCTGCTCGGCGAGGGCGACGGGGCGACCGGCGTCGTCGTGCCGCGTGGCGGAGCGGGCCTGCAGCAGGAGGGCCTGGGCGAGGAGTCCGGTGACCTCGGTCTGCCCCGGCACCAGCTCACGGAGGATCTCGAGGATGCGCGCGCCCGCGGCGAGCACCTCCTCGCCGCCGTCGCGCTCCCCGGCCAGCAGCAGGATCGAGACGATGTCGAGGACATCGGACAGGCGGGCGGGGAGCTCCTCGGCATTCGGCACGCGGCAGGGGATGCGCGAGAGCTGGATGCGCTTCTTCGCGCGGGTGAGGCGGGCGGCCATCGTCGGCTCGGGGACGAGGAAGGCCGCCGCGATCTGCGCGGTGCTCAAGCCCCCGACCAGGCGCAGCGTGAGGACGATGCGGGAGGGCGGGTTCAGCGCGGGGTGGGCGGCGAGGAAGATCAGGCGCAGCTGCTCGTCGAGCACGACAGCGTGCTCCTCGTCCGCGAGCCCGGCGGGCGGCGCCGATGGTTCGGGCGGCGGGTCCCACACGAGCAGCGGGAGCTTGCGCCGCAGGGTCTGCGCGCGCCGCATCGCGTCGAGGGCGCGGCGTCGGGCCGTGGTCGTGAGCCAGCCCCCGGGGTTCGCCGGGATCCCCGAGCCGGCCCAGGCGCTGAGGGCCTCGACCATCGCCTCCTGGACGCAGTCCTCGGCGAGGTCAAGGTCGCGGGAGACGGCGAGAGTCGCCGCGAGCACCCTCCCCCAGTGCGCGCGGTGCGCGGCTGCGACCGCCTCCGCAGCGGCGGCCCGGCGGCGGGCGGCGGCCTGCTCCGGGCCGCCGCCCGCCGTGTCCGAGGAGGTTCTCATCCGACCGGATCGCCGTGGGTGCCGGGCGCGTCGTCGGTCGGCATCGGCCGCACCTCCACGCCGCCGCCCTGGTGGATGATCGGGTTGCGACGGGCGACCGCGATCGCGGCGTCGAGGTCGGGGACCTCGATCACGTAGAAGCCGACGATCACCTCGTTGACCTCGACGAACGGTCCGTCGACGATGCTGTCGGCGCGGATCGAGGTGGTCGCGTCATGGTCCTCGAGCGGGCTGGCGAACGTCATCACGCCTGCCTCGAGGAGCTCCCGCGCGTAGGCGTCGTGCTCGGAGAGCTGCGCGGCGAGGGTGTCCGCGTCGAGGGTGGGACGGTCGGCCGGGTGGTACATGAACACGGTGTAGCGGGCCATGGGATCTGCCTCCTCACGGGACGGCGTCTCTCGCCGTCCTCACCATCATGTCGAACGGGAGGCGCTGGATCGACAGGCTTCCCCGAGATCGACCCCCGCCCACTTTTTGCGAACAATTCCCACTAAGCTGGGTCTCGTCCCGTCGGAAGGTTCTCATGCCCGTCTCCCCCTCCGCCCCCGCCGTTCCCGTCATCGCCCTGACCGGCTTCCTCGGCGCCGGGAAGACCACGGTGCTGAACTCCCTGCTGCGCGCTCCGGGCGCGCGGCTCGGCGTCGTCGTCAACGACTTCGGGGCGATCAACGTCGACGCGGCGCTCGTGACCGGGCAGGTCGACGAGGCGGCATCGATCGCGGGCGGATGCCTGTGCTGCCTTCCCGACCACGGCGGCCTGGACGAGGCGCTCGAGACGCTGTCCGACCCTCGGCTGCGGCTGGACGCGATCCTCGTCGAGGCGAGCGGCGCCGCGGAGCCGCTGGCCGTGGCACGGCTGATCCGCTTCACCTCGGCCGGGCGCACCCGACCGGGCGGGGTCATCGAGGTGATCGATGCGATCGAGCATCTGCGGACGGTGGACCCTCCCGGCACCGACGGCCGCCACGGACCACCCCCGCCGCGATACGGCGCGGCCTCGCTCGCGGTCATCACCAAGACCGCCCGGCTCCCCGTGCAGGAGCGGGCGGCCAGGGTCACGACGCTCACCCGGCGCCTCCGGGAGGAGAACTCCGCCCTGCCCGTCCTCGAGGCGCCCCACGGGAGCATCGACCCGGCGCTCGTGCTCGACGTCGCCGGCCCCGAGGACCCCGAGGGCGAGCTCCCGCTCGCCGCCGTGACGCGTGCCGCCCGCGAGGAGGCGCATCCGATCGACCACCAGCATGCACGGGCGGTCACCGTCCCGGCCGCCGGGCCCGTCGACCCGGGGCGAGTGCTGGACCTGTTCGAGGATCCGCCCCACGGGGTGTACCGGATGAAGGGCGTGATCTCGGTGGAGACCGGCCGCACCCGGCGCCGCTTCGTGATGAACCTGGTGGGCCGCCACGCGCACGTGGCGCCGCCGCCCGCCGGGGCCGCCGGAATCGAGGACGGCCTGGTCGCCATCGGCCCCCACCTGGACGCGGACGGGGTCCGCGACCGGCTCCGCGACGCGCTCGCCGCGCCGACGGGGCCGATCGGACGCGGGATGCGGCGCCTGCTGCGGTACCGGCGGCTCAGCGAGTGAGGGACGGCGACGGCGGGCATGCGCTCGCCGGGGACACGGAGGGCTCCCGCCGTCCTGCGTGATCCTTCACCCCTGGGCCGACCGCCCGAGGACCCGCACACCGAGCTCCGCGCGGCCGAAACGACGACTGCTTGACAGACACCTCCCGCCATGACACCCTGGCCGATTGTGACGATCGTCACAATCGGGGATTGTCGCACACACATGGGGCTCTGATGACATCGCTTCGGACACTGATTGCAGCAGCTCTCGATATCGCCTGTCCGACTACAGGCTCTGCCACGGCGTCACCCGCTCTTGCCGAGAATGACGCATACGCATGCGGCCCTCCGGAGAGAGGGATGTGGTTCTGCGGCCCCACGGCTCCTGGCACCTCCAGGGTCAGCGGCTGGAAAAGCTATCAGACATCAGGCGTGAAGTCCGACAAGACCGGGCCGTCGAATGAGATCCAGCTCTGGCTCTACAAGGACTACCCCCCGAACACAAAACGGATATGTGCCGGAAAATCAACCACTGGGATTCTGATCCGAACACTTCCGGCGCGAGTCAGCGGGCACGCCATCTGCCTCAATAAAGGTACGTCGACCAACACCCTGCAATGCTTCTCGTACTGACCCATGCCCAGACCGGAAGCTCTCATCCGCACCGCGGTGACGTTCCTCGCGATCACCTCGCTCACGGCATGCTCCCTCTTCCCAGGGCAATCTGACGATGTCCCGAGCTACCGCGTGCTCGATCTCCCGCGAAGCGACGTGGATTCCCCTCCTCCTGATCTCCTCGACGAGAGCTTCGATGCCGCCCCCGAGAGCTGGCGGGCGGCCTCACTGCGCACCGGCGCACAGGTGTATCTGGGAGGTACCCCCGAGGCGCTGTGCACCATGCTCGTCCTCGGCCCCGAGGACGGAGGTCTCACCGGTTGCGACTATGTTCCAGCCCGCGAGCCGACCTACATGACAGCGCCCACGCAGGACGGCCGCGATGTCGTGGTCTACACGGTTGACGACACCGTGCGTTCCGTCGAGGTCGATGATGTTGTCTGCGTGGCCGCCAACAACGTCGTGCTGTTCGAGGGGTTGGGGGACGGGAACGCGACGGCCACGATTCATCACATGGACGGCACGACCAGCACGGTGGATTTCCCGTCACCCGAGCTGTACGACGAAGCTTCCGCCTCTGACCCGGTCGGCGAGGTCGAATGCCTGTAGAGAGATCGTCGCCGACGTGCCATGCACCGCGCATCTCACGAACGGCGCGGACGTCGAGCGCGGCCGGGGACCCGGGCTCCGTCGACCGGCGCCCGGGCGCAGGAGGAACGGTCGACCGCCTCCACCGCCGCCCCCGATAGGTTGGATGTATGCCGACGACGCACTCCTCCATCGCCACCGCACGCCTCCCTCTTCCCGTGAAGGTCGGCCAGGTCAACCAGCGCCTCAAGGGCTGGGAGGCGGTGCGCTGGGTCGACGGGGCGCCGCAGGTCACGGACGTGCTGCGGGCGGAGGTCGACCGCTTCGGGGGGATCGGCGCGCTGTACGGGGTGCTGCGCGCGGACCCGTGGTCAGAGGTCCGATGGCACACGGGGATCCCGCCGGAGCGCAGCGTCGAGGCGTACGCCGCCGTGCAGGACTGCGTCATGAGCCGTGGCGAAGGGCTGCCCGTGCTGTTCGTGGAGGAGGCGCCGCACGGCCTCATGGCGCTCGGCGGGACGACCCTCCCGGTGAACCTCGCGCTCGGCGCGACCATGGACGCGGACCTCGCCCGGGAGCTCGGCGAGGCGGTCGCCGCGGAGGCCCGCGAACGCGGAACCCATCTGCTGCTGGTCTCCGGTCTGGACGTGCTGCGCGATCCCCGCTGGGGCCGGGCCGAGGAGTGCTTCGGCGAGGACCCGGCGATCGCGGCGATGCTCGTGGAGGCCACCGTGCGCGGCATGCAGGCCGCGGCCCCCGGCGAGCCGATCGACGAGTCCCACGTCGCCGTCGTCGCCAAGCACCTGGCCGGGCAGGGCGCCGGGATCGGCGGGCGCAACGGCTCCGGAGCGCCCATCGGTCGACGCGAGCTGGGCGAGATCCACCTGCGCCCTGCTTTCGCGGCGGCCCGCGCCGGCGTGGCCGGATTCATGTCCGCCTACAACGATGTGGACGGCGTGCCCTGCACCGGCAGTCGCGAGCTGCTCACGGACACGCTGCGGGAGGAGTGGGGCTGGGACGGGATCGTCATGTCCGACGGCGGCGCGATCGACCTGCTCGCCCGCGCGACCGGCGGTCTGCCCGAGGCCGCGGCCCTCGCGCTGTCGGCAGGCGTGGACCTCTCGCTGTGGGACCGCTCCTACACCCTGCTCGAGGACGTGATCGGTGCGGGCCTCGTCCCCGAACCCCTGCTCGACCAGGCCGCCTCCCGTGTCCTCGCCCTCAAGGAGCGTCTGGGCCTGCTCGGCGCGACGTCCGATGCGGCCGGCACCGATCGCACCGCCCCTGCCGACGGCGCCGCGGCGGCCGCGCCGACCTGGCCATCGGACCGCTCCCGGATGACCGTCCACCTCGCGCATGAGGCGGCGCGGCGGGCCGTGGTGGTTCTCTCCGGGGAGGACATCCTGCCGCTGAACGCGCGGAAGGTCGCGGTCGTGGGCCCGAACGCGGACGCGCTGCACAGCCAGCTGGGCGACTATGCCCCACCGCGCCCCGCCGAGGATCCACCGGCGGCGACGGTCCGGGAAGCGCTCGTCGAGCGCCTCGGCGCGCTGCAGGTCTCCTGCGCCCGCGGCAGCGACCTGCGCTCCGCCCTGGTGCCGGTCGAGCTCGACGCCGGCTGGAAGGACGCCGCGGATCCGGTCGCGGAGGTCGCGGCGGCCCTGCCGCTGACGGCCGTCACCGCGCTCGCACAGAATGCGGAGGCGGCGATCGTCGTGCTCGGCGGCACCAGCCGCCGCACCTACGAGGACGAGTTCGCGGACAACGGCGCGGCCGCGGGTCCCGCCGCGGACACGACGAACGGCGAGGGCGTCGACCTTGCGCAGGTCGCCCTGCCCGAGGCCCAGCTCGACGTGGCCCGCGCCGCGAAGGAGGCGGGACGGCCCGTGATCGCGGTCGTGATCGACGGCCGTCCGCGTGTGCTCGCGGATCTGATGGGAATCGCGGACGCGGTCCTGCTCGCGCCCTTCGGCGGTCCCTCCTCGGGGCGGGCGATCGTGGAGGCGCTGTACGGCCCGGCCGACGCCTCCGCGACACCCGTCCGAGGCGTGCTGCCGGTGACGCTGCCCGCGGCCGACGGCGTGTGGCCCGTCGCCCAGGACGAGCGCCTCGACGCAGCCCGCTACACGGACCACCCGCAGGTCCGCGGCCCTCTGCTGGGTACGGGGCTGCCCTCCGGGGTCGGGGTCGCCCTCGTCTCCGCCGCCCCGGCCGAGCTGAGCCGCACGGACCTCGCCGATGGAGCATCCGTGCAGGTCACCGTTCGGATCACGAGCAGCCTCCCCGGGCCGGTGGACGTTCCCGTGATCGTCTTCGGGCGACGGCGCGAGCCGGGGATCGTGCCGCGCACCCGCATGGTCCTCGCCGCCCGCCGCACCGTGGTCGAGCCGGGCGCATCGGAGCTCGTCCTGGATCTCGGCCTGGACGCGCTCGGGTCCTGGGCGAGCGGCTCCCCGCACGCCGTCCCCGCCCAGGTCGAGGTGTGGACGCAGCCCGAGCTGGCCCCGCCCACGGACGCGCACCGGATCCGCGTGACGGCATGAACGGCGAGGGCACCGGCGCACGGACAGGCGGCTGGAGCGGGACTGGCGATCAGGAACGGGACTGGTGTTGGCGATCGGGACAGGCGTTGACGCCAGGCGCAGCCATTGCCCGCGCATGAGGCACACGCACACCGCGTTCACAGGGGTGCCCGCCGATGACACACCGCACGACCCATCAGCCTCATCCCCGGTCAACCTAGCGGCCAGCCAGAACTCGCTGCCCGCGGATATGGCACCGCACCACCCGTGGGCCTCATCCCCGGTCAGCCCGGCGCAGGGACGCCCGGCTGCCCTCGGTCGAGGCACACGCATGACGCGCGGACACCGCTGCCCGCGCATGAGGCACACGTACGTCACGCCGATGCCGCTGCCCCCGGATGACGCAGCGAACGTGCCCCGATGCCTCATCCCCGGTCAGCGCCACGACCAGGCCGAACGGGCTGCCCGCGCATGAGGCACGGGAGCGTCCATCTGCCTCATCCCCGGTCAGCCCGCGGCCCTCCAGAACCCGCTGCCCGCACCCGAGGCACCGCTCCCCGTCCGCCTCATCGCCGGTCGCTCCCCCGCGACTCCACCGCGCTGGGCAGACCCGGCCCCCCGCATGGCGAGGCCGGCCCGTCGGCTCATCCCCGCTGCGCTGGGCAGACCCGGTCCCCGGCATGGCGTGGCCGGCCGGGCCCGTACGATGCTCCTCGCAGGAGCTGTCACCCTCGGGAGGGACCATGGACGCACCGATCACGCGGCGAGCCGTCGCCGCGTTCCTCGCTCTGGGCCTGTCCGCCTGCTCCTCCGGCCCCGGACCCGGGCCCCGGACGACCGATCCGACGACGGGTCCCGGTCCGTCTCCGCAGGCTGGCCCGTCCGCGACTGTCACCGCCCCCTCGGACGGCGGCGGCGACCCGTCCTCCGCGACCTCCGGCGGCGGCGACCCGTCTCCCGCGCCGTACCCCGATGCCTCCGAGATCCCGATCGGCGTGCGGTTCTCCGACCCGGAGACCGGGGACTCCTTCTCCGTCATCTCCGTGCTGCGCCACGCTCCCTCGCGGCTGAGGGCCCGCACGATCGCCGAGGGAGGCGAGGTCCTCTACCTGCAGGTGGAGGCGGTCCCCGGTGACCGGCCGGTCACCGCGATCTACGGCGCGTTCTGGTACGTCCTCGTCGACGGGGCCGAGCACCGCAGCGACATCGGCCTCGAGGCGGAGGTGTCGGAGTCCGGGCGGACTCCGTTCGACGCCGTGGCACAGGACGAGGCGGATCCGGGTGCCCGCTGGGTCCCCTTCCAGCTGCCGCCGCCGCGGCCACGTCGCTGCCGGGGCGCATACGTCCGCCCCGAGCTGAGCCGCGAGGTCGAGGGGAGAACGGTGCTCGTCCCCGAGTTCCGTCACGAGTTCGGCATCCCCGCCGGGTGAGGTTCCCCGAGCGCGCTCGGTCAGCCGGAGCCGGCCTCGATGTGACGCCGGTGCACGGCGACCAGGTCGGCGATGAGGTCATCGGGCAGCGGGTTCGCGAGGGTGAACTGGATCGCGTGCTCGGTGGTCCGGTACCCGCCGAGCCGATCCCGCAGCTCCTCGATCGCGAAGGACGACGGATAGAAGCTCATGTGCTTCTTCGATGCGGTGAGATACACGAGCGCGCGCCCGCGGTACATGAGCGTGGGCATGCCGTAGCTCATCGTCTCCTCGACCTCCGGGACGAGGCGCGCCACCAGATCGCGGATCCGCTCGAGCTCGGCGCGGCGCTCCGGGTCCACGGCGGCGACGTACTCCTGGACCGTCTTCGGCTTCTCGACCATGCCTGCCATCCTAGGGACGCCCGGTCCGTGCGGGCCAGGGCACCGAGGATCCCGCCGCTGCGGCCCGGTGTCCTGATCCTCACTCCGACGGTGCCCGGACGCCTCCGGCAGGCGTAGATTCCGTTCCGGCCGCGCCCGCCCCGACGGGTCCGGCCCGCCCGGATCCGCGCAGCACGAGGGGGCCGCATGTCCACCGCCGATGACACCGTGACCACGCCTGCCACGGCAGGCCGCGACCCGCGCCTGGACCGCCCCTGGCCCGCGCTGTGGTCCATCGTCCTGGGATTCTTCATGATCCTCGTGGACACCACGATCGTGACCGTCGCCCTGCCGCGCATGCAGGAGGACCTCGACACCGACCTCACCTCCCTGCTGTGGGTGACCAGCGCCTACCTGCTCGCCTACGCGGTGCCGCTGCTGATCACGGGAAGGCTGGGCGACCGGCTGGGGATGAAGACCATGTACATGGCGGGGCTCGCGGTCTTCACCCTGTCGAGCCTGTGGTGCGGCCTGTCCGGCAGCGTGGAGATGCTGATCCTCGCGCGGATCGTGCAGGGGCTCGGCGCCGGCATGATGACGCCGCAGACGATGTCGATGATCACCCGGATGTTCTCCCCGGAGAAGCGCGGGCAGGCGATGGCGCTGTGGGGCGCGACCGCCGGCATGGCCACGCTCGTGGGCCCGATCGTCGGCGGGGTGCTCGTGGACGGTCCCGGCTGGGAATGGATCTTCTTCGTGAACCTTCCGGTCGGTGCGATCGGCCTCCTCCTCGCGGCCCGCAACGTGCCGCGCTTCTCCACGCGCGCCCACTCCTTCGACTGGATCGGCGTGGTCCTGTCCGCCGTGGGCCTGTTCCTGCTGGTGTTCGGGATCCAGGAGGGCAACACCTACGACTGGGGCCGGATCACGGACTCGCTGCGCATCGGGCCGGTCCAGACGCACGTCCCGGTCTCCGTGCCGGGCATGATCATCGCGGGCGTGCTGGTCATGGCCCTGTTCGTGCTGTGGCAGGCGGTGAACCGCCGCGAGCCGCTCGTGCCGCTGTCGCTGTTCCGTGACCGGAACTTCTCCGTGGCGAACATCGCGATCGCGATGATGGGTGCGACCGTGCTGACGCTGTCCTTCCCGATCACCCTGTACTTCCAGCGGGTGCTGGGCATGTCTCCGACGCAGGCGGCCCTCATGACGGTGCCGATGGCGCTGGTCTCCGGCGGCCTCGCGCCCGTCGTGGGCGCCTGGATGAATCGGATCGACCCGCGCCTGATGGCCCTCGGCGGCTTCGGCTCGATGGCGGCCGGCCTGTTCTGGCTCTCCCGGATCATGACGCCGGACGCCCCCATCGTCCTGCTCCTGCTGCCCTTCGTGCTCGTGGGCCTCGGCAACGCGCTGATCTGGGGTCCGCTGTCGATGACGGCCACCCGCAACCTGCCGCCGTCGATGGCGGGCGCCGGCTCCGGCGTGTACAACGAGACCCGGCAGATCGGCTCCGTCCTGGGCTCCGCCGCGATCGCGACCGTCATGAACGACCGGATCGCGCAGCGGATCACGGAGACCGTCGGCGACGCAGGCGGCACCGGCATCCCCGCCGGCGAGGGCTCGCAGACGGCGCAGCTGCCGGACGTCCTGCACCCGGCCTTCGCCTCCGCCATGGCCGACTCCCTGCTGCTGCCGGTGGCCCTGTCCCTGGTGGGCCTGGTCGCCGCGCTGTTCATCGGCAAGCCCGTCGACTCCGGGGCCTGGGACGCGGACGACTGAGCGTCAGGGGACCCGGCCAGGAGCGGGGGCGGGCGCCCAGCTCGCCTGACCGGCGCTCCGCTACCGTGGGCCCATGAGCCGTCCCCGCACCGCGCGCCGCTGGATCCTGCGGGTCCTCCTCGCGCTCGCCTCCCTGGTCGCCGTCCTCGCCCTGGTCGCCGGGATCGGCTTCGTGACCTGGGCGAAGCTCGGGGTGATGGGAGCGGAGACGGAGCCGTGGGAGGCCGTGCGCGGCGATCCCGGGATCCTCGTCGAGGAGGACGCGACCACGCTCGTGCTGCGGCCGGGCGATGCGACGGCGAGCACCCCCGAGGGCACCGGCATCCCGGCGGAGTCGACCCTGGGCCTGGTGTTCTTCCCGGGCGCGAAGGTGGACGCCGAGGCCTACGCCGCCCGCCTCTCCCACCTGGTCACGGAGCAGGACGTGACCGTCGTGATCGTGAAGCCGCTCCTGCACCTCGCCCTGCTCGATCCGCGCGGCCTGGACGCCTTCACGGGTACCTCCCCCGCGGTGACGAGCTGGATGGTGGGCGGGCACTCGATGGGCGGCGTGCGCGCCTGCGCCCTCGCACCCGATGCCTCCGCGCTCCTCCTGTTCGCGTCCTACTGCGCGGACGATATCTCCGCGAGCGACGTCCCGGTGCTCAGCCTCGCCGGCAGCGAGGACGAGCTCTCGACACCTGCGAAGATCCAGGGCGCCCGCCACCTCCTCCCGGCCGATGCGCAGATGGTGGAGATCGCCGGCGCGAGCCACGCCAGCTTCGGCGACTACGGGCCCCAGGAGGGCGACGGCACCCCGACCATCGACGACGGCACGATGGACGCCGAGGTCACCGGACGGATCGCGGAACTCGTCGCCGAGGCGGGGCTGGGCTGAGAGGCCCGCGCCGGGCGTCCTGGAGGTCCGCGCCGAGCACCCGGGCCGCCGCATCGGCCCGGGTCAGATCCGGGTGGCCAGCAGCCAGCCCAGGTACAGCAGATATGCGAGGACCAGCAGCGCGCCCTCGAGGCGGCCCAGCCGGCGGTGCGTGCGGAACAGGGGGACGAGGGCGGCGGCTGCGACGGCCATGATCAGCAGGTCCCCGGCGATCAGTTCCTCGGGGACGACCACCGCGCCCGGTGCGAGGATGACGGTGGGCCCCAGCACCAGCAGGATGTTGAACACGCTCGAGCCCAGCAGGTTGCCGAGCGCGAGGTCGCGGGCGCCGCGCAGGGAGGACACGACGGTGGTGACGAGCTCCGGGGCGGAGGTGCCGACGGCGACGATGGTCAGGCCGATGACCGCCTCGTCGAGGCCGGCGCTGCGTGCGAGGCCCGAGGCTCCGTCGACGAGGAGCTCCGCGCCGAGCAGCACCACCGCGAGACCGATGACGAGCACCACGATCCGCCGCGGCAGCGATGCGGCGGCGCCCGCGGGCGAGGACTGCGCAGCAGGCGCGGCCGGGGAGTCCCCGGGCGGGGCGGCCAGAGCCTCCGCGCCGGCCCGGCTCGTCCCGGCGAGGATCGTCGCGACCAGGTAGCCGAGCCCGCACAGCGTCAGCACGACCCCGTCGACGGTCGTGAGCGTGCCATCGGCCGCGAGGACGACCAGCAGGACGCCCGTGGCGACGATGATCGGCAGATCGATGCGCAGCGTGCGCGGCTCGAGGACGATCGCGCTGATCAGAGCGCTGATGCCGAGGATGAGAAGGAGGTTCACGAGATTGGTGCCGACGATGTTGCCGACGCCGAGCTCCGCGGCGCCCTGCTGGGCGGAGCGGATGCCGACGGCGAGCTCGGGGAGGCTGGTCGCGAGCGCGATCACGGTCATGCCGATCAGCATCGGGGACACGCCGAGCCGGGCCGCGATCGCGCTCCCCTGCCGGACGACCACCTCGGAGCCCAGGACCAGCAGCACGAGCCCGCTCAGGAGCGGGAGCAGGGGCGCCATCAGCGCGTCCCCGCCCGCCCGCGCCCGCCCAGCCAGTCCAGCGCCCGGCGCATGCCGCGGCCCGGGCGTCCCAGCCGGTCCAGCGACCGGGTCACGCGCCATTCCCCGGTGGCCGGCTCGGGCCGGCGTCGGCGCTCTCGCTGCAGCTCCCATTCGCCCAGCCGCGCGCTCAGCTGGGTGACGGAGTCCTCGAGGCCGATGATCTGCTCGGACTCGCGCAGCAGCAGCGTGACGCGCTCGCGCAGCTCCTGGTCGGCGAGGCGCGCGAGCGGGGCGCGGCCCAGCCAGCGACCCCACCAGATCGCGCCGAGGCTCAGCAGGGTGCTCGCCCCGCCGAGGATGCTCGTGGGCACGAGCGGCACGAGCACGGCGAGAGCACCGGCGAGGGTCGCGGACCAGGCGGCGATGCGGCCGGCCCGATCCAGCAGGCGCAGGGTGTGCGGGACCGCCCGGACGCTGTCGACGGCGATCGCGAGGACATGGGCGAGGCTCGTGACGGCGGCACCGAGGATGACGATGGTCAGGCGCTGCTCCTGGATCCCGGCCGCCGCGCCGAGGACGATGACCCGCACGAGCATGCCGATCGCCGCGCCCAGCACGGTCGCGGCGAGGGCGGTCAGCAGCACGGTGCGCCGCCAGTCGGGGTAGCGGCCGTCGGCGGTGCGGCGGGGCGGAGGGATCACGGGGCTGTTCCCGCAGCGGTGGTCACCCTGCTACGGTACGGCCCCGGCGGTCGGCTGCTGCGCAGGTCGGGGCCGAGGGCCCGTGGGTCGCGCACGGCCCCGGGGATCCGCCGGTGGGCCGCTCAGCTGCTGCCGCGCCGCACCAGGCGGCTGGTCGTGCCCTGGACGTCCTCGCGCGCGTCCGTCTCCAGCAGCGCGAGCACGGCGCGTCCGGCGGTCGCACCGTAGGCGAAGGCGTCGCGATCGATCGCCGTGAGTCCGGGCTCGGTGATCTCGCACAGCGGCGAGTTGTCCAGGGTGAGGAGCGCGATGTCCTCGGGGACGCGCAGGCCCATGCCGCGCAGGGCGCGCAGCGCCTCGGCCGCGCGCAGCGAGCTGTCGAACTGCAGCGCGGTCGGGGCCGGGTCGGAGGCGAGCAGCTCCTGCAGCTGCCGGGCCGCGGCATCGGCCCCGACGACCGAGGGGATCATGGCGGCGATGCCGATCCCCGCCTGCTGCGCGGCGCGGGCGAAGGCGGCCGAGCGGACGCGGCCGTGGCGCAGGTGCTCGCCCTCGTGGATCCGCGCCGCCGTCCGATGCCCCTGTGCGGCGAGGTGCTCGATGCTCAGCCGCATCGCGACCTCGTCGTCGGTCCAGACGCTCGGCAGGTCCGCGAGCCCGCGGACGTCGCCGACGACGACCGCGGGGACATCGAGCTCGGCGAGCAGGGGCAGGCGCGGGTCCTCGGCCATCACATCGGTGATGACCAGGGCGTCCACGCGTCCCTGAGAGGCCCAGTCGCGGTAGGTGCGGATCTCCGCCTCGACGTCGCGGACCGTGCGCAGGGCGATGGCCTCCTCGCGACTCGTGAACGGCTGGTTGAGACCGTCGATGAATCGCAGCATGAAGTCGCTGATCTGCACCGCGTCGGCAGGGTCGCGCCGCAGCACGAGGCCGATCATCTGCGAGCGACGGGACTGCAGGGAGCGGGCGGCGTGGTTGGCCGTCCAGCCCATCTCCCGCGCGGTGCGGAGGATCCGCTCGCGCGTCGCCTCGCTGACTCCCGGCTTGCCGTTGAGCGCGCAGGACACCGAGGCGATCGAGAGTTCCAGCTCCCGGGCGATGTCGACGATCGTGGTGCGCCGGGGGCGGTGGGGCCGTGACGGCATCGGATCTCCTCGCTCCCGGCGCTTGCGCGGACGTGCGCCGCATGCCTAGGGTGACATAGCCTAAACGTTTAGGCGAGCGATTGCGAGGAAGGAATCCGCTCATGACCACCCCTGCTCCTCTCCCCCTGTCCCTCACCCGCCGGAGCCTTCTGCTGGGAACCGGAGGCCTGTCGCTCGGAGCTCTCGCGGCCTGCCGGGCCCCGGCCGATCCCGCCGCCGCGGGCTCCGGCGGCTCCGGCTCCGGCGCCGTCACCTATTGGGACGTCTGGCAGTCCCAGACCCCGTACATCGAGAACGAGATCGCCCTCTTCCAGGAGGCGACCGGGATCCAGGTCCAGCGCACCCAGCAGCAGACCGGCGCCTACAAGGACCTCATCACCCTGGGCGCCCGCAGCGGCGACCTGCCCGACGTCCGCCACGTCAGCTCCGAGCCGCCCATGAACGAGCAGGTCAAGAACGGCTGGCTCACCCCGCTGAACGACCACGTCGACGAGGAGTGGATCCGCTCCTTCCCGCCGTACACGTTCGTCGAGGGCTCCAACATGTTCGACGGGAAGATCTACACGGCCCCGTTCGTCGCGAACACGACACCGGCCATGTTCCTGTTCATCAACGACCAGGTCTTCCGCGACGCCGGTCTGGTCGACGGAGAGGGGAAGGCGCTCATCCCCCGCACCTGGGACGAGGTCACGCAGTACGCGAGGACCATCACCGAGAAGGGCGGAGGGGAGGTCTTCGGGCTCGGCTTCGGCAACTCCGCCTTCGACCTGCTCAGCTGGTGGGCCTCCGTGTTCTGCCAGGCCGAGGCCCCGCACGGCGGCTTCTCGATGGACCTGCGCACCGGCAGCTACGCCATGGGCAGCGACCCGCTGGCCGGCGACTTCCTGGAGATGCTGGTGGGCTGGAAGGACGCGGGGTACGTCTTCCCCTCCTCGATGTCGATCGACGACGAGACCGCGCGCGTCTACTTCGCCAAGGGCGACTTCGGCATGACCGTCGGCGGGAACTGGAACCAGCCCGGCTGGGCGGAGGACGGCTTCACGGACTACTCGTGGACCACGCTCATCGGCCGCGAGGAGAAGCCCAAGGCGTTCTTCTACTCCGCCCCGGGCGGGGACTCATGGGCCCTGACCTCCGCACTGAAGAACACCGAGGGCGCCGTGGAGTGGCTGAGGTGGCTCCTGGGCCCCGAGGCCGGGAAGCGGTGGACGCAGGAGTTCAACCTGGGCCTGTCGATCCATCCGGAATCGGTGGACGTCGACGCGATCGAGGACCGGAACTTCCGCGACTACCTCGTCGCCGCCGAGGGGAAGCAGATCCCGGGTCCCCAGCCGCACATCCGCAACCCGGACGCGGTCAAGGTGGTGCCCGATCCCGTGAGCCCCGGCCCCGGCGACGTGATCGCCGGCGTGTACACGGGGCAGCTGAGCGACATCCGCGGCGCCCTCGCGGACCTCGAGGAGCGCATGAACGAGAACCATCGCGCGGCGATCGATGCCGCCGTCGCGGAGGGCGCGCAGGTCTCCGCGGAGGACTGGGTGTTCGAGGACTGGGATCCGATGGTGCCCTACGCGTACGACATCCCGGAGTACCCGACGCTATGACCACCGACGCCGCCCCCGGCACGAGCCGGACGCGGGCCGAGACCAGGACCCTGGAGACGGCCGGCCGCCGCCGCGGCACCGGCTGGTCGCCCCTGTGGTCCTATCTCTACCTGTCCCCGTTCATCATCCTGGTCGCGCTGTTCACGATCTATCCGACGATCGCCTCCCTCGGCTACGCCTTCATCCGCTGGGACGGGCTGAGCGCCCCCAGCGGCTTCGTGGGCCTGGAGAACTTCCGCACCATCATCGGCGACCCGTTCTTCTGGACGTCGCTGAGGAACTCGCTGTGGTACACCGCGGTCCTGGTCCCCGTGCAGCTGTTCATCGCGCTGACGCTGGCGCTGGTCCTGAACCAGGGGACGATGCGGTTCACCTCGGTGTACCGCTCGATGTTCTTCCTGCCCGCGGTCATGTCCCCCGCGATCCTCGCGGTCATCTTCCGCCTGCTCATCGCCTCGATGCAGAAGGATTGGCTGGGCGATCCCGACGTGGTCATGTGGGTCATCATCGTGATCGGGATCTGGCAGACCCTGGGCTACAACCTCATCTACTTCCTCGCCGGGCTGCAGACCATCCCGAAGGAGCTGTACGAGGCGGCGGAGGTCGACGGCGCCGGATGGTGGGCGTCGCTGCGGCACATCACCCTGCCGGGGCTGCGCTCGATCGCGATCATCATCCTGCTCATGGCGATCCTGGGGTCGCTGAACGTCTTCGACCTGGTCATGGTGCTCACGGGCGGCGGCCCCTACTTCGCCTCGAGCGTCGTGAACACGTACATCTACCAGCTCGCCTTCGGCAACTTCTACGGAGGCGGCGGGGCCTCGAGCTCGGTCGCACAGAACATCGGCCTCGCCTCGGCGGGGTCCGTGTTCTACGGGTTCATGCTGCTGGGGGTCACCGTCGTCCAGTACGTGCTGCTGGCCCGGATCAAGAAGCGCGGCGCACCCGCGATCGCGGAGGAGTCCTGATGGTCGCCGTCGATGCCACCTCCCCGTCCCTGTCCCCGGCTCGCGCCGCGACCGTCGGGGCGACGCCTCGCCGGCGTCGTCACCGCCCGCGCCGCATCCTCGCGCATCTCCTGATCCTCACGCTGGGGCTGTCCTGGATGTACCCGTTGATCTGGGCGTTCACGAGCGCGTTCAAGTCGAAGATCGGCATGTTCGAGGACGGCCCCTCGATCCTGTTCTCGCAGCCTCCGGTGCTGGGGAACTTCGCGCAGGCGTGGTCCGGGGCCGATTTCGGGCAGTACTTCTTCAACAGCGTGTTCATCGCGTTCTTCAGCGTCCTGGGAACCGTCCTGTTCACCGCGATGGCCGGGTATGCGCTCGCGCGCACCGCCTTCCCCGGACGGAGGATCATCATGGTCGTTGTCGCCGTGATGCTGTTCCTGCCGCGCGGCTACACGCTGATCCCCGTCTACGACCTGGTGTACCAGCTGTATCTGCTGAACACGCTGTGGGCGGTGATCGTCGTGCAGGTCGCGGGCGGGATGATCTTCTCGACGTTCCTGTTCATGGGCTTCTTCATGACCGCGAACAAGGAGATGGAGGAGGCTGCCCGGGTGGACGGGGCGAGCTTCAACCAGACGTTCTTCCGGGTCATGCTCCCCACGGCGCGGCCGATGATCGCGACCGTGGGCCTGTTCGCGTTCATCGGCTCCTGGAACGACTTCATCATCCCGCTCGTGCTGACCCTGGGCCGGCCGGACCTGCGCACCGTCCCGGTGGGCATGGCCTCGCTGATCGGCGGCGCGGAGGGCACGAACTGGCCGGTGCTGTGCGCCGCGAGCGTGATCTCGCTGCTGCCGATCGTGATCGTCTTCCTCGTCGCCCAGCGCCACATCGTCGACGCCTTCGCCGGGGCGGTCAAAGGCTGATCGTCTCCGCTCCGGCCGGAGGGAGGGCGAGGCACGAGCGCTCCCGGCGGCCTCTCGCGCAGGAGGAGCGCCCGGGGGTCCTCCGCGCACCGGATGCGCCCCGGTTCCGGCTGGGCCGCTCTCACGCACCGAGCAGCGGCGCGACCTCCCGGGTCCAGGCGGCGACGGCGTCGAGGTCGCGGAAGTCGCCGGTCGGCGTGCGCAGGGAGCGCAGCAGCACCCGCTCGTGCACGGGGATGCGGTCCATGAGCACCCAGCCGGGGAAGTTGCGCACCGCGACGGGGGTGAACGCGGCCTCGCGCAGGAACGCGTCGGTCGCCTTCTGGCGGCCCTGCTTCGCGGGGTCGGCGGCGGAGCCGGAGCAGGAGAACAGGGCGACCGGCCGCTGCGCGAGTTCCTGCGCATGGGCTGCGGTCCACTGCAGGAAGGGCTTCTCGTAGGACTCCACCCGGATCGCGGAGCCGATGATCGCGGCGTCGGCCTCGGCCGGGACCGGATCCTCGCGCACATCGGTCAGCACGACGTCATGACCGAGGTCCCCGAGGATCCGGTCCATCTGCTCGGCGAGCGTGAGGGTCGCTCCGGAATGGGTGGCATAGGCGATGAGGACGCGCATGCGCCCAGCATGGCAGAGTCGGCCGCGAAGACGCGGGGCGAAGGTCCCTCCCCGCGCGCGACGGGAGCGGACGGTCGTCCAGCGGCGCCTCGCGTGCACAGGGACGGGTGAGGCGCCGCCAGGAGCCCGTCTGCTCCCGGCCAGGACGGGCCCCGGCCTGCCGGGGCTGCAGGCTGGCGTACCAACCCCCACCCCGGCGCGCAGGACCGGCTCCAACCTGCCGAGGCTCAGCCCTGCTCGCGCGCGGCGGCCGTCCTCGATCCCAGGTCGACGGCGATCTCGAAGGCGCGCTGGCTGGGGCCGATGAGCGCCTTGTTCTGGCCGACGATCTCGTAGGCGGTGCCGTGCGCGGGAGTCGCGATCGGCACTGGGAGCCCGCCCTGGACGGTGACGCCCTGATCGAAGCCCATGAGCTTCATGGCGATCTGCCCCTGGTCGTGGTACATCGTCACGACGCCGTCGAACTCTCCGGCCCGGGCCTTGATGAAGACGGTGTCGCTCGGGAAGGGGCCGCTGACCTGCACGCCGTCGACCTCGCGGGCCAGGTCGACGCCGGGGGCGATGTGGTCGATCTCCTCGCGTCCGAACTGTCCGTTCTCCCCCGCGTGCGGGTTCAGCGCCGCCACGGCGATCCGGGGGCTCGCGACGCCGGTCCCCTGGACGACCTCGTGCAGCAGGACGATCGCGTCGCGGACGGCTCGGGCCGAGATCCCCTCCGACACCTCGGAGATCGGGACGTGAGAGGTCACGCGCGAGGTGGTCAGCCCCGGGGCGAAGTTCAGCTCGCTGGTGAAGCCGTCGAAGCCGAGCTCCTTCGCGAACCAGCGCAGCTCGTCCTCCTCGTGCATTCCGGCGAGGTGCAGCGAGGTCTTGTTCAGCGGGAGGAACATGATCGCGTCGGCCTCGCCGTCCGCGTACATGCTCAGCGCCTGCTGGAGGTCCGCCAGCACGCGCTCCCCCGCCTGGACCGAGGTGCGTCGCGGCGGGACCTCGACGTCCTGGAGCGCGGAGCCGACCAGGTGGACGTGCCCGGTCCCGGGCTCGTCCCCGACGGGGATCGAGACGCCGAGCGCTTCCGCAGCCCGGTCGAGCTCGGCCCGGGAGACGAGCGCCGAGATCCGGGCGCGGGAGAGGTTCTCCGGATCGGAGAGCAGGCGGGCGCCGAGCTCCGGGCCGATGCCGGAGTGGTCGCCGAAGGTGAGGGCGATGCGGGGTGCCGTGGTGGACATGCGATCTCCTGGGGGTGGCGGGCGCTGCTCCGGGACGGGCGGCGCGGGAACGGGTTCAACGGGAGGGTCTGCGCGGGGGCCGCGGCTCAGGGGATGGGTGCCCGGACGAGCTCGCAGCCGGTGGCGAGGACGAGGTCCGCGTCCTCCGCCTCGAGGGCGTCGTCGGTGATGATCGTGTCGAGCTCGCGGAGGTGGGCGACGCGATGCTTGGCGAAGCTTCCGTACTTCGAGCTGTCGGCGAGGAGGATGCTGCGAGCGGCGACGGCCATCGCCGTGCGCTTGGGGTCGATCTTGGCCTCGATCGGCGTGGTCAGCCCGTGGCGGGCGTCCCAGGAGCTGCAGGAGATGAAGGCGCAGTCCAGGGACAGCTCCGAGAGGGCGAGGGCGGCGAGGCGGCCGATCGTGGAGTGGTTGGCGCGGTCGACCCGTCCGCCGATCATGATGAGCTCGACGCCGGGATGGTCGAGGAACGCCGTCGCCGTGCTGAGGTCGTTGGTGACGACCGTGAGGTCCTGGCGCTGGCGGAGGGCCGGGGCCATGAGGGCGATGGTCGTGCCGGCGTCGAGGTACACCGCCATGGAGTCCTCGACGAGCTCCACCGCCGCGGCGACGATGGCGCTCTTCTCGGGGGCGTGGGCCGCGGACTTCTCCCCGCGGGGGAGCTCGACCCCCATGCTGTGCACGGCCGCGATCCCGCCCTGGGTCAGCCGCACCCTTCCGTGCTCCGCGAGCGTCGCGGCGTCGCGGCGGATCGTCATGTGGCTGACGCCGATGGCCTGGGCGAGCTCGTGGTAGCTCTTGACGGGCTCGCTGCGCAGCAGGTCGAGGATCTGGCGGCGACGCTGCTCGGGGATCAGGTTCGGGCTGCTCATGGCTCAATCCTGCCCCGGCCGGACGCTCTCGGACGTCCAGGGGCTCCCCCATCGCTCGGCGAGCTCGGCGATCTGCGCGGGGTCGAGCACCCTGCGCGGGACGGAGGCGGTCAGCACGGCCAGCCGGCAGGCCTCCTCGAGCTCGACGGCCCGGTCGAGGGCTTCGCGGAGGTCGCGCCCGGCGACGACGCTGCCGTGATGGGCCAGCAGCGCCGCCCGGAACGGGCCGGGGGCGGCGAGCACGTCCTCCCCCAGCTGCGGGGATCCCGGCATCCGGTACGGCAGCAGCGGCGTCTGTCCCACCCGCATGACGAAGTACGGCGTCAGCGGCGGGACCGCGGAGCGCTCGGACCAGGGCGGGGTGCAGGACAGGGCTGTCGCCCACGGGGAGTGCAGATGGACGACGGCGCCGAACTCGGGGTCGCGCCGGTACATCCCCCGGTGGAGGGGCACCTCCTTGGAGGCGCGGGCACCGGCGAGGTGGGTCCCGTCGAGGTCGAGGACGGCGAGGTCGTCCTCGCGGAGGTCGCCGAGCTGCACACCGGTTCCGGTGACGAGGAGGCGCTCGCCCTCGCGCACGGAGATGTTCCCGGAGGATCCGGGGCTGATGCCGAGCGCGGAGAGCTCGCGCCCGATGCTGATCAGCTGCTGCGCCGCGGTCATGCGAGGGCCTCCCACGCGCTCGTGAACATGTCCGGCTCGCCGAAGTTGCCGCTCTTGAGCGCGAGGGCGAGGTCCGCACCCCGCGCATGCGCCCGGGACCAGCACACCCCGGGCGCGATCTCGGGGCCGATGTGCAGGCTGTGCACGCCGAGCGCGCCGACGACCGCTCCGCTGCTCTCGCCGCCGGCGACGAGGAGCGCTCGCACCTGTCCGTTCTCGACGAGCAGACGGGCCGCCTGCGAGAGCACGGTCTCGACCACGGCCGCGGGATCGACGCCGCCCCGCGGGGCCTGCACCTGCGAGCGCTCGCGGGCCGCGCACAGGACCGGGATCGCCGCGGGATCCTGGGCGAGCACCCAGGCGGCGGCCTCCTGCGCGGCGGCTCGCGGGTCGCGGGCCGCTGCGGTCACGTCGAGGACGTGCACGGGCTGGCTGCGGGCCGCATGGGCGATCTGCTCGAGGCTGCGGGCGGAGACGCTGCCGCAGAGCACGGCGCGTCGGCCCGCGGCAGGAGGCCGCCATGCATCGGCGACGAGGCCGGGTCCCGGGATCCCGAGGGCGAGCCCGGAGCCGCCGGAGACCAGGCGGTGCCCGGCGGTCGCCGCGGCGATGATGCGCAGGTGCTCGTCCGTGACCGCGTCGAGGACCTGATAGGGCTCCGGCGCGGCGTCGAGCGCCGACCGGAGGGCATCGGCCCCGGCGGCGACCGTGCGCAGCCCGATCTCCCCGACCTCGTGGATCGTCTGCGGTCGCAGCAGGTCGCGCACCCGGGAGGCCGTCATGGGGGTGAGGGGGTGGTGGCGCATCGGCGAGTCCTCGAGGAGCTGCTCGCCCACCCGCAGCAGTCCGTCGCGGACGGTGCGGCCGTTGGCGGGGAGGGACGGGACGACGACGCTGCCGCGGGCCCCGAGCGCGGCGGCGATCGCGTCGAGGACGGGGCCGATGTTGCCCTGCGGCGTCGAGTCGAAGGTCGAGCAGTACTTCACGTAGATGCGCTCCGCGCCGAGGCGCTGCAGCCGCGCGAGGGCGGCGAGAGAGCGTCGGACCGCCTCGGCGGCGGGGACGGTACGGGTCTTGAGCGCCGTGACGACCGCGTCGACCTCCGGCATGGGGTCCTCGGTTCCCTCGGCGCGAAGGCGCGGCGCCGGGTCCTCGTTGACGAGCACGGCGACACGATGCCCTGATCGGCGGAGCATCGTGGCGAGGTCCGTCGCGCCGGTGAAGTCGTCGGCGATCGCTCCGAGCACTGGGCACCTCTTCCACCGGTCGTCTCGCAGGGTCCGCGGGTCGGGATCGGTCGTGCGATCCTCGGCGACCCGCCCTCCTCAGTATGACACGATTCTGTGACGACATGTGAGAGATCTTGACATTTTCTGATCCTGTGGGAATCTTGAGGCGTTCACCGCCCGCCCCAGGGCACGCCCGCCACGACGACGTGAGGACCTGCGATGCGACTGACCAGCCCCGCCCGCGACCGCGCCCCGCTGCGCTGCGCTCTGACCGGGGCACGCGGCGGCTACGGCCGCAGCCTGCTCGCGCAGCTCGCCTCGACACCCGAGCTGCTGCCCTCCGTCCTGGTCGATCCGGATGTCGAGGGCGTCGCGGCGATGCTCGCCGAGCTCGCCGACGGCACCCGGGACGACCCCTCCGCCGCCGCCCGCCCGGGCGCCGAGCCGGCCCTCGACGCCGCCGCGGCCTCGGCGATCCTCGTCTCCGGCGGCACCGTCCTGGCCGCGGGGCCGGACGCCGTTCCGTGGGATGACCTGGACATCCTCGTCGAGGCGAGCGGGAAGATCGGCCCCGGATGCGCCTATGCGCGCCAGGCCCTCCGCCACGGCGTGCACGTCGTGATGGTCTCCAAGGAGGTCGACACCGTCGCCGGACCGGCCCTCGCCGGCCTCGCCGCGGAGGCCGGACTGAGCTATCTGCCCGCGGACGGCGACCAGCCCGCGAACCTCCTGCGCCTGGCGGACTGGGTGGCGGCCGTCGGCCTCGACGTCGTGGCGATGGGGAAGTCGGCCGAGCATGATCTGCTGCTGGACCCGGCGGCGGGCACGCTCACCCAGGACGGCGTCTCCATCCCCGCCCCCGGGTTCACAGATCTTCTCACCCTGGGGGCCGATGCCCCCGCGACCCTCGCCTCCCGGGCAGCTCTCGCGGCAGGGCTGAAGCGCTCCGCAGCCGCCGACCCCTGCGAGATGACCGTGGTCGCGCAGCGGCTCGGCATCGGGGCCGACGTCGAGCAGATGCACTACCCGATCGCCCGCATCGACGAGCTCGCGGACGTCTACGCCCGCCGCGAGCACGGCGGGCTCATCGGCTCCGAGGCCGCGCTGGACGTGTTCAGCGCGCTCCGCCTCCCCGGGGAGGCGAGCTTCGCCGGAGGCGTCTTCGCGATCGTCCGCACCGGAGATCCCGCCACCTGGGAGCTGCTGCGCGAGAAGGGCCACGTGATCAGCCGCGACGGGAGGTATGCCTGCCTCTACTGGCCGTACCACCTGATGGGTGTCGAGACACCGCTGACCCTGCACGCCGCCGCCGACGGCCGCCCCGGCCGCGCCGTGCGGGCGAGCACCATCCTCGCCGCCCGCGCCGCCCGAGACCTGGACGCCGGCACGGAGTTCCACGTCGCCGGCCACCACCACGAGATCGACGGCGTCGACCCCGTGATGATCGCGCCCGTCCCGGAAGCGACCGCCTTCTACCTGCTCGACGGCGCACGTCTGCGTCGCCCCGTCCGCGCCGGGGAGCTCATCGGCGCCCAGGACCTCGAGGGCCTCGATCCCCTCGCGCACGAGCTCCATCGCGCGGGCCGCGAGGACGCCGGCACCGCCGGCTGAGCCGCCCCAGGCACCGGCCCCCGCTCGGGCCGCAAACCACCCCCTCATCCGATCCATCGCATACTCACCGTGGAGGCACCGTTGGACGCCCTTCTGCTCATCGTCGGCTTCTTCGCCCTGCTCGCCTACGGGGTCCCCGTCGCCGTCTCGCTCATCGTCGCCGCGCTCGGATACATCCTGCTGCTGACGGACATCCCCGTCATCATCGTGGCGCAGCAGGCCCTCGCGGGAACCGACTCCTTCACCCTCATGGCGGTGCCGTACTTCATCGTCGCAGGCGCCCTCATGCAGGCCGCGGGCATATCCACCCGCATCGTGAACCTCGCCCGCTCCCTGGTGGGCTGGATGCCCGGCGGTCTCGCCGTCGTCACGATCCTCGCCTCGATGTTCTTCGCCGCCATGACCGGCGCCGGCGCGGCCACCACCGCGGCCGTCGGCGGGATGATGATCCCCGCCATGGTCAAGGACGGGTACCACCGCGGCTACGCCTCCGCCCTGCAGGCCTCCGGCGGCGTGTTCGGGCCGATCATCCCGCCCAGCATCCTCATGATCCTCTACGCGGTGACCGCGGAGGTGTCCGTCGGCGACATGCTCATCGCCGGCATCCTGCCCGGGATCCTCCTGGGTCTGATGATGATCGTCTTCGTCATGGTGCAGTCCCAGCGCAAGGGCTTCGGCACCCGGGAACCCTTCGAGCTGAAGAAGGTCGGCGTCGCGCTCAAGGAGTCGTTCTGGGCGCTGCTCGCGCCGATCATCATCCTCGGCGGCATCTACACCGGGATCTTCACGCCCACGGAGGCCGCGGCCATCGGCTGCTTCTACAGCCTCGTCGTCGGCGTGCTGATCTACCGCGAGATCACGGTGCCGAAGATGCTGCGGATCCTGTTCGAGAGCTTCAAGGTCGCCGCGGGCATCATGCTCATCGTCGGCGGCACGCAGGCCTTCGGCTGGGTCCTCACCCGCGAGGGCCTGCCGCAGGCGGCCGCGCGTTTCTTCGCCGACAACGTCTCGAGCCCGCTGCTGTTCCTGCTCATCGCGATCGTGCTGTTCCTGGTCGCGGGCTGCTTCATCGACGCGGTGCCCAACGTCCTGATCTTCGGGCCGATCCTCGTGCCCGTCGCCGTGGCCTACGGCATCGACCCCATCCATTTCGGGATCGTCATGGTCGTCGCCTTCTGCGCCGGGCTCATCACCCCGCCGGTCGGCGTGAACCTCTTCGTCGCCTCCGAGGTGGGCGGGACACCGCTGCGGGTCATGATCCCGCACGTGTGGCCCTTCTTCGGCGTGATCGTCGCGGGACTCGTCGTCCTCGCCCTCGTGCCCTGGTTCTCCCTGGCGCTGATCCCATGAGCACCGCACCCGAGTCCCGCATCCTCCGTGACCACCCGCGCGAGCCCAGAGAGGGGTCGTCCATGTCCCATCGCATCCCCCGGTCCCATCGCATCTCCCGCCGCACGTGGCTGCGGGGGAGCACCCTGGCCGCGGCGGGCCTCGCCGGCACGGCCCTCGCCGGCTGCGCCGCTCCGAGCGACCGCGGCATCGCCGACATCTCCGTGTTCGCCGGCTCCCTCCCGGAGTCCACGCCGACCGGGGTCGGCGTGCATGCCATGGTCGATCATCTCAACGCCTCCGGCACCGGCTTCGAGGCCACCGCCTTCTTCGACACCTCGCTGGGCAGCGCGTCCTCGATGATCAACGCGCTGCAGGAGGGCACGATCGACGTGGCCGTCTCCGGCAGCTCGTACTTCTCCGGGCTCGTGCCGCAGATCCAGGCCTTCGAGCTGCCCTTCGTGTTCGAGGACCTCGAGCACGCCCGACGGGCGACCGGTCCGGGCGCCGCCCGCGACCACCTGCACGAGCTGTTCGAGGCCACCAAGATCGTCGGTCTCAGCGTGTGGGAGAACGGGATGCGGCAGCTGACCAACAACGTGCGCGCGATCCACGAGCCGGCTGATCTGCAGGGAATCAAGATCCGCACGCTCCCCTCCCCCATCCAGCAGGCGGCTTGGAAGGCGATGGGAGGGCTGCCGCAGGCCATCGACGCCTCCGAGCTGTACACCGCGCTCCAGCAGGGCACGGTGCAGGCGCAGGAGAACCCGCTCGCGGAGATCGAGTTCCGCAAGTTCTACGAGGTGCAGAACCACCTGTCGATGACCAGCCACGTGTACACGCCCTTCATGATGGGGGTCAGCCGCCGCACCTGGAACCGCCTCACGCAGGAGCAGCGCACCGCTCTCGAGGAGGCGGCCGAGGTGGGTCGAGCCGCCCAGCTCGACGCCAACGACGTCGCGACCGAGAAGGCCCGCACCGTTCTGGAGGACAACGGGGTCGCCTTCGTCGACGACCCCGATCGCGAGGCCTTCCGCGAGCTCGGCACCAGCGTGTGGACCCAGTTCACCGACGCCTACGGGACCGAGCTGCTCGACCTCGTCCAGGGGATGTGATGCCCCGTGCCCTCTCCCTCTTCCGCATCGCCCGACAAGGAGCCTGACATGCGCGCTTCCGCGTCCTTCGAGAAGGTCGTCGCCGGCGTCTTCGGCGCCTGGGTCCTGCTCGCCATCTGCCTGCAGACCTGGGGAGTCCTCTCCCGCAACGTGCTCAGCTGGTCGACCGCCTGGCTGGACGACCTGCAGCGCCTCAACTTCATCTGGCTGATCTGGGTGCTGGCCGCCGTCGCCTACGGAACGCGCGGGCTGATCCGGCTGGACCTGCTGCAGTCCGCCCTGACCGGCAGGCCCCGCGCGTACCACGCCGTCTCGCTGGGCATCGCCGTGTTCGAGCTGATCTTCGGGCTGTCCTTCACGGTGCTCGGCGCGCGGATCCTGCAGACGCACCTCGGCTCCGGGGAGACGACCGTCGCCATCAGCCTGCCCGTCTGGGTCCTGACCTCCGGCTTCGTGATCGGCAGCCTGCTGATCTCGGTGTTCGCCGCCCGTAACGTCCTCCGCGAGGCGGGGCGGCTGGTGACCGGCGCTCCTGTCCAGCACGAGAGCGAGATCGCCCAGGAGGTCGACGAGGCCCTCGAGGCCGAGCCCGCCCCGCTGCCCGATGACCCGGATGCCGCATCCGAGGACGGAGACCGCCGCCCATGACACCGACCCACGCCGCTCCCCCGGCAGCCCCGCTCGATCTGGAGGCCGCCCGCGCGAGCCTGCGCATCATCGATGCCCATCATCACTTCTGGGACCTCGAGGGCCCCGGGCGCTACCCGTGGCTGCAGGATGCGGTGAACCCGGAGTTCTTCCTGGGCGACTACGCCGCGATGCGCCGCACCTTCCTTCCCCGCGAGTACCGGGCGGCGACCACGGGCTGGAACGTCATCGGAACGGTCCACTGCGAGGCCGAGCGCAGCCGGGACGAGCAGCTCGCCGAGGACGAGTTCCTCGCGCAGCTGCACGAGGCCGATCCCGGGTTCCCGCTCGCGATCGTCGGGCATGTCGACTTCCTGCAGGATGACCTCGCGGAGATCCTCGCGGGGCATGCCCGTCACCCGCTCGTCCGCGGGATCCGCTCCAAGCCGCGGATCGCCGCGCGCCGCGGGGAATCGGTCCGCGGCGAGACCGGCACCCTGCAGGACCGCACCTGGCAGGACGGCCTGCGCCGGCTGGCGGACCTCGACCTCTCCTGGGACCTGCGGGTCCCGTACTACCACCTCTCCGAGGCGGCAGAGGTGATCTCCCAGGTGGCGGGGCTGCGCGTGATCATCAACCACTGCGGCCTGCCGCTGGACCGGGATCCCGAGTCCCTCGCGGTGTGGCGGCGCGGGATGCGCGAGCTCGCGGACCTGCCCGGCACCTCCGTGAAGGTCTCGGAGCTGGGGCTGTTCCCCAACCGCTGGGATCCGGCCTCCAATGCACAGGTGGTCCGGGAGCTGCTGGGGATCTTCGGCTTCGAGCGGTCGATGTTCGCCTCCAACCTGCCGGTCGCGACGCTCACCGCCCCGAGCTTCGACGCGGTCATGGAGTCGATCCTGGCGGGTGCCGCGGGGGCATCGGCCGAGCAGCTCGCGCAGCTGTTCGCGGGGACGGCGGCGCGGGAGTACCGGCTGAGGGACGTCCTGGACGGGAGCTGAGACCGAGCCTGCGGGGCCGCGCGCAGAGGATTCCCGCGCCGGAGCGCCGCGCCGCCTCCGGCTCCTGCCGATGCCGCATCATGGATCCACGGACCACGGGAAGGGCGGGCCATGACCGAGGACACAGGAGCACGCCGCGACGCGCTGCTCGCCGCCTATGACGCGGACCTGCGCACGGAGGCGGAGATGGAGCGGGCGCTCGAGGTCGCGCGGATCGGGCCGCTGTGGCTGGGCGTGTTCCCCGGCGGGCGCGGCTTCATCTCCTACCGCGACCTCGAGGGGGCCGATGCACCCGCACTGGTCGCGGCGGCGACGGCGTTCCTCGCGGAGCGCCCGCAGGTGCACGAGGCCGAATGGAAGACCCGTTCCCACGACCGCGCGCCGGGGCTGCACGAGGCGCTGCTCGCCCACGGCTTCACGCCCGGCGAGCGCGAGTCCGTCATGCTCGGCGCAGCCGCCGCCCTCGCCGTCGACCTCCCTCTTCCGGACGGCGTGGTCCTGCGCCGCGCCACGACGGAGGAGGACGTCCGGCGCATGTGTGCGATGCAGGACGCGGTCTTCGGCTCCCCGGGGCACGTCGAGGAGCTGCTGGCGAGCCTCGCGGCGGACCCCGCGATCGAATGCTGGATCGCCGAGAAGGACGGCGAGGTGCTCAGCGCCGGCCGCCTGCACCCTGTCGCGGGCACCGCGGTCGCGGGGATCTGGGGCGGGGCGACGCTGCCCGCATGGCGCGGCCGCGGCATCTACCGGGCCCTCACCGCCGCCCGAGCCCGCTCCGCCCTGCGCGGCGGACGCACCCTCATCCACAGCGACTCCACCGAGCACTCCCGCCCGATCCTCGAGCGGTACGGGTTCACGAAGGTCACGGAGACGACGCCGTACACATGGCGACGTCCGACGAGCCGCGACGACGATCCGGCGAGCAGGGACGACGATCCGGCGCCGTGAGAGATGCGGCGGCCGACCGGCCGCAGACGCCGCCTCCGCAGCGTGCGAAGTCGGCGCCCTGGCGCACGACGAGCGCCTCGAGCGTCTCCAGGAGCGCGTCCGTGTCCGGTTGCCGCAGGGCAGCGCGCATGGCGATGAGGTCGTGCTCGCGCAGCATCTCCATCGCATCGGATCCCGATGCGGCGCCGAGTACCCGGCACTGGCGACCATGACGATCAGTCCGGAGGACTGCAGCGCCCCGAAGGCAGCCTTCACCGGCCGCGGGCAGAAGCTGGGCTTCGAGGGCCGGACAGCGGGCGCGACGAGGGCGAAGGCCAGGAAGGACGGCGACTGGGGAAGACCGTGAGCAGGCAGCTCATGGGCGGATCCGCAGCAGGTCGCGGTGGGGGGCGCGAACACATTGCGGCCCAGCGGCCTGCTGAGTTCCCGCACACCCGCGGGGCCTACTGCCCGGCGCGCCGCTACCGACAGCGATCCCCGCAGGAACGCGTCGCCAGCACCGGAGAGCGCGCTGCACATGGTGCAGGAGGTGGGACAGATCAGCGCGCCAGAGGAAGGCGTCCCGATGCTCGGCGCCACCGAGGCATCCGATCGCCCGAGCCCTCGGAGCTCGCAATGCAGTTCCCGCGAGAGAAGCGCCGAGACTCCGTGTTCACCGCCCTGGGGACACGGACGGACACGCAGAGACCACGCCCCGTGTCAGACACCTCCCGAACCAAGTTGTACCGAAACCGGCCCGGACAATACGATCGTCGCAGGCCAGGAAGGGTCCGCCCTGCGCAGCAGGGATGAGCCGAACTGGACGGTCTTCTGAGTGGTGGGGTAAGCGTCCGCCCTGCGCAGCAGGGATGAGCCCTCGACCCCGGCCTCATTGCGGACGCGGATGTAGTCCGCCCTGCGCAGCAGGGATGAGCCGGCCCTGCGCCGTGGTCTTCACCGTGAGCCACAGGTCCGCCCTGCGCAGCAGGGATGAGCCCCAGCGGAAGATCCCGCGCGAGGGCCGCACCCTGTCCGCCCTGCGCAGCAGGGATGAGCCCGGCTCCGAGTCGCCCTCCTGGGGCTCGTCTTCGTCCGCCCTGCGCAGCAGGGATGAGCCGCCGCGGAAGGAATGGGCGAGTGGGGAGCCGAGGTCCGCCCTGCGCAGCAGGGATGAGCCCTCGAGCGCACAGGCGACATCGCCACCGGCTCCGTCCGCCCTGCGCAGCAGGGATGAGCCGACGACCAGCATCGAAGCGACCCTGTTGGGCCGGTCCGCCCTGCGCAGCAGGGATGAGCCGTTCGATCCTGACGACGCGCGCGAGGACGCCGCGTCCGCCCTGCGCAGCAGGGATGAGCCGGACACCTCGCCGATGCCCGAGGGCGTCGGAGGGTCCGCCCTGCGCAGCAGGGATGAGCCGCGCTGGGTCACCCGCGAGGTGCTCCCGTCGATGTCCGCCCTGCGCAGCAGGGATGAGCCCCGGGAGGCCCAATGACCACTTTCGAGGACGCCGTCCGCCCTGCGCAGCAGGGATGAGCCCACGACCACACCGCACGGGACCGTCGTCGTCCGGTCCGCCCTGCGCAGCAGGGATGAGCCCTTCGTCAAGGACAGTGTCGCACCCGCGTTCCAGTCCGCCCTGCGCAGCAGGGATGAGCCGTTGTCGATCACGGTGGGGCACAGGTTCGCGCGGTCCGCCCTGCGCAGCAGGGATGAGCCCTTGTGCGACTGGATCTCCGGCTCGTTGTCGCCGTCCGCCCTGCGCAGCAGGGATGAGCCCAGCGTTCTGGAAGGGCTCCCTAGACCCGTCCGGTCCGCCCTGCGCAGCAGGGATGAGCCCATACTTCATCCATTCCGGCTTTGCTGCGGGGCGTCCGCCCTGCGCAGCAGGGATGAGCCGGGGTAGGACTACGATGATGGGCCGGTTGCTGAGTCCGCCCTGCGCAGCAGGGATGAGCCGGCCCCCGGGGAATACCGGGGGCCTTCACAGGGGGTCCGCCCTGCGCAGCAGGGATGAGCCGCTGATCTGGGCCGCCGAGCAGGACGGCGATCGGTCCGCCCTGCGCAGCAGGGATGAGCCGGTGAGGAGCTGCGTCAGGATCGGAAGGAGCAGGTCCGCCCTGCGCAGCAGGGATGAGCCTGGGACGCCCTCCCCGTCGATGACCAGGAGTGGGTCCGCCCTGCGCAGCAGGGATGAGCCCTCTTCGGGTGTGGCCATGGCTTCTGCTCCGTTGTCCGCCCTGCGCAGCAGGGATGAGCCGTGGGGAGCTCGGTCGGAGGAATGTTCGCGGTGGTCCGCCCTGCGCAGCAGGGATGAGCCCCACGGGCGGGCCCTCTCCCCGGGAACGCATCAGTCCGCCCTGCGCAGCAGGGATGAGCCGGTGGCGCCATGATCATCGCCATCTGCAACACCGTCCGCCCTGCGCAGCAGGGATGAGCCCTGCACCGGGCACTCCGCCGATGGCTCCTGCATGTCCGCCCTGCGCAGCAGGGATGAGCCGCCGTCGATCTTCGTGAACGCCCGGGCGCGCTGGTCCGCCCTGCGCAGCAGGGATGAGCCCAGCATCGCGATCGGGCTACAGCTGACCGTGCAGTCCGCCCTGCGCAGCAGGGATGAGCCCGTCTCCGCCCCCACCCGCCGGGAGCGCGTCCTGTCCGCCCTGCGCAGCAGGGATGAGCCCCGCGAGGGCCCGCCGGAGTAGAGCCCGTGGACGTCCGCCCTGCGCAGCAGGGATGAGCCCAGCAACCGGAGCAGGGTGCCCTCGACGCGCTCGTCCGCCCTGCGCAGCAGGGATGAGCCCGCCTCCATGACGATCGCGACCGGCGTGGTCGGGTCCGCCCTGCGCAGCAGGGATGAGCCCACGCCCTCCATGAGCTTCGCGCCCAGCCGGCCGTCCGCCCTGCGCAGCAGGGATGAGCCCAGGCCGACGCCGGACTGCTCGATCGGGTCGATGTCCGCCCTGCGCAGCAGGGATGAGCCCCAGGTCACGACCGCGCTGATCGCGGCCTGGATGTCCGCCCTGCGCAGCAGGGATGAGCCGAACGCGCCGGGCGGGTCGGGGACGGTGTACGTGTCCGCCCTGCGCAGCAGGGATGAGCCCCGTCCGGCGTGAGCGCATTCGTACCCACAGCCGTCCGCCCTGCGCAGCAGGGATGAGCCCCGTACCGCTGCCCGTCGGCACGCGTCTGACGGGTCCGCCCTGCGCAGCAGGGATGAGCCCCACCAGAACGGCCCCGGCCCCCACATCCCCGAGTCCGCCCTGCGCAGCAGGGATGAGCCCTGCATCGGCACCGCCTGGACCAACGGGACCCGGTCCGCCCTGCGCAGCAGGGATGAGCCGATCTCTGCGAGGGCGCCCTGTCCGAGGTCGGAGTCCGCCCTGCGCAGCAGGGATGAGCCGTGGTCGGGGGCGAGGGAGGCGTACTCGATCCGGTCCGCCCTGCGCAGCAGGGATGAGCCGCTGGTGGGCGGGCCCGAACTGCACGCGCGCCGAGTCCGCCCTGCGCAGCAGGGATGAGCCCCTATCTGGATCCCCCTCTACGAGAAACAGATAGTCCGCCCTGCGCAGCAGGGATGAGCCCGGAAGGAGCCGGTAGGTCAGGGTGTTGGTCTCGTCCGCCCTGCGCAGCAGGGATGAGCCGGTCTTCACGGCGGGCATCACGCTGCCGGTGAGGTCCGCCCTGCGCAGCAGGGATGAGCCCGTGAGACCGGCGTCGCTGCGCGGCGTGAACGTGTCCGCCCTGCGCAGCAGGGATGAGCCGCGCGGCCAGAAAGGCGCGTGGCGAGTCGAGGGGTCCGCCCTGCGCAGCAGGGATGAGCCGAACGTCGCGCGGCTCGTCGCCGTGCCCGCAATGTCCGCCCTGCGCAGCAGGGATGAGCCCTGGATGGTCAACCCGGCCGGTACGGACAAGGAGTCCGCCCTGCGCAGCAGGGATGAGCCCCTCGAGCCACCGCGCTCGAGCGACGAGACTGAGTCCGCCCTGCGCAGCAGGGATGAGCCCTGCGGGGAGCCGGAGTCGGCCAGCATGAGCTGGTCCGCCCTGCGCAGCAGGGATGAGCCCTACGGGAACACCCCGCAGGGTGCCGTCCTCAAGTCCGCCCTGCGCAGCAGGGATGAGCCGCTCGGCTGCCATCTCCGCGGCCTGGCTGGGGCTGCGCACCAGGGGTCCGCCCTGCGCAGCAGGGATGAGCCCGTCCCGGACGCAGCCCTGTGCCCGCTGCCGGGGTCCGCCCTGCGCAGCAGGGATGAGCCCCGTCGTACTCGTCGGTCAGCTGATCGATCAGTGTCCGCCCTGCGCAGCAGGGATGAGCCGACGTGGTCCTTCATCCACGTCCAGCCGGCCGAGTCCGCCCTGCGCAGCAGGGATGAGCCCGGCGGCGCTGACGAAGTCGCGGGATGCACCTGGTCCGCCCTGCGCAGCAGGGATGAGCCGGTGGATGGAAGAGGGCCGGGAACGGCAGGGGGGTCCGCCCTGCGCAGCAGGGATGAGCCGTTCTCTTCCCCGCAGGAGCTCGCGGACCGTCTGTCCGCCCTGCGCAGCAGGGATGAGCCGGACGACGCGTCGCTGGTCGACGGTGAGGAAGTGTCCGCCCTGCGCAGCAGGGATGAGCCGTTCCATCCCGCCCTCGGGAACACCATTACCGAGGTCCGCCCTGCGCAGCAGGGATGAGCCGATTTGTCATGGTCTCCGCGAATCCAACCGAAGGTCCGCCCTGCGCAGCAGGGATGAGCCGATTTGTCATGGTCTCCGCGAATCCAACCGAAGGTCCGCCCTGCGCAGCAGGGATGAGCCCAGGAACCTGCGACCAGCACATAAGAAGTGCAAGTCCGCCCTGCGCAGCAGGGATGAGCCCTCGGCGGTGGCCTTTTGTCCGACCTCGCCGCCGTCCGCCCTGCGCAGCAGGGATGAGCCGGCCTTTCCGTCGTCCTCGCGATCTTCGGAACCGTCCGCCCTGCGCAGCAGGGATGAGCCCCGTACGCCCGGAACGCACACGTCGAGGGCTGGGTCCGCCCTGCGCAGCAGGGATGAGCCGAGAATCGGCGCGTCGCCGGGGGCGTGGATCCAGTCCGCCCTGCGCAGCAGGGATGAGCCCGGACTCATCTCACATCCCCCATCCGATCGGCAGTCCGCCCTGCGCAGCAGGGATGAGCCGAGGGCGAGGGCCGGCCAGAGCTGGGGCGTGAGGTCCGCCCTGCGCAGCAGGGATGAGCCCACGACCGACACGGCCACAGCCGCAACAGCCACGTCCGCCCTGCGCAGCAGGGATGAGCCCCTCCTGAACCCCCTCGCCCCCGACGGCGTGGTGTCCGCCCTGCGCAGCAGGGATGAGCCGCGCCGCGCGGAGGGCCTCGCGGACGTACTCGAGTCCGCCCTGCGCAGCAGGGATGAGCCCCACATGCACGGGCCAGGCCGCCCGGATGTCCTGTCCGCCCTGCGCAGCAGGGATGAGCCGCCCGTCGACCCGGGCCAGTGGGAGAAGACGGCGTCCGCCCTGCGCAGCAGGGATGAGCCGGCACACTTCCCCAGCGCGCCCGCTGGCTCAAGGTCCGCCCTGCGCAGCAGGGATGAGCCCTCCCTCGATCTGGTGTCGGTGTGTGAAGTGGAGTCCGCCCTGCGCAGCAGGGATGAGCCCCTCTGGATGCACGACAACGCCGGCGAGGAGCTGTCCGCCCTGCGCAGCAGGGATGAGCCGATCATCGTGATCCCGACCGTCTTCGTGATCGTGTCCGCCCTGCGCAGCAGGGATGAGCCCGACCCGATCAGCCGGACGCTCCTCGAGTACGGGTCCGCCCTGCGCAGCAGGGATGAGCCGTCGCTGGTGGTGCCCTTCATCGGGTCACCGCGGTCCGCCCTGCGCAGCAGGGATGAGCCGGAGTCACCCATGATCATCGGAACGAAGCCCCTCGGTCCGCCCTGCGCAGCAGGGATGAGCCGCTCGACGGGGAGTTCTTCGACTGGTCCAGCAAGTCCGCCCTGCGCAGCAGGGATGAGCCGGCCCCGAAGATGACCAAGACCCGCAACCTGCCGTCCGCCCTGCGCAGCAGGGATGAGCCCCGCTCACGGCCGGTCGCGAGAGTCGCATCGATGTCCGCCCTGCGCAGCAGGGATGAGCCTGGCGATTCCATCGGGATCGAAATCAATCCGCGGTCCGCCCTGCGCAGCAGGGATGAGCCGTCCTTGGAGAGGTTCAGGGCCTCCTGGTCCTGGTCCGCCCTGCGCAGCAGGGATGAGCCGGCGCAGCTCGATCGAGCATGGGCGCTGGACAAGTCCGCCCTGCGCAGCAGGGATGAGCCGATCGGCCGCGCCACAATCAGCGCAGCTGAGCGGTCCGCCCTGCGCAGCAGGGATGAGCCCGCTCGCCGCGGCATGACCAAGGCGGGCACGACGTCCGCCCTGCGCAGCAGGGATGAGCCCACGATCTACGACATGACCGACCGCGATCTCCGAGTCCGCCCTGCGCAGCAGGGATGAGCCGATGCCGGGCACCTCGTGGACGCGGACGAGCATGTCCGCCCTGCGCAGCAGGGATGAGCCCGGCACCGTGCTCACGGAGATCAGCGGTGTCTTGTCCGCCCTGCGCAGCAGGGATGAGCCCCAGGACACGACGGGCTGCACGACGGTGTTCCGGTCCGCCCTGCGCAGCAGGGATGAGCCCTGGCGCTACCTGCGCAGGGGGCCCAGCTACCTGTCCGCCCTGCGCAGCAGGGATGAGCCGTAGCCGATCTGTGCGAGCTGGTCCCAGTCCCCGTCCGCCCTGCGCAGCAGGGATGAGCCGTCGAACTGCAGGACGCCGCCGCGGAGCTTCACGGTCCGCCCTGCGCAGCAGGGATGAGCCCGATAGCCTGCATGTCCAGTTTCCCTAACGGGGGTCCGCCCTGCGCAGCAGGGATGAGCCGAGGCCGCGAGAGTCACGGGGGAGCGGGAAGGGGTCCGCCCTGCGCAGCAGGGATGAGCCCAGCCGCTGACCGATCAGCATCGAGCCGCGAAGGTCCGCCCTGCGCAGCAGGGATGAGCCCCGGAACGGCGTCTCCGCGGGGTCGACGGACGGGTCCGCCCTGCGCAGCAGGGATGAGCCCGGCACGCAGGCGACACAGATCAGCAACCTGCAGTCCGCCCTGCGCAGCAGGGATGAGCCGGCCGTCGGGGCGAACGAACTGGTCCCTCCGGAGTCCGCCCTGCGCAGCAGGGATGAGCCCCGCTGCAGCGCGCGGACCGTCGCGGAGCCCAGGTCCGCCCTGCGCAGCAGGGATGAGCCGTTCTTCATCTGGGGGAGGACGTCGACCCAGGCGTCCGCCCTGCGCAGCAGGGATGAGCCGCGGTCAGGCCGCCGACCGTCTCCTCGATCGAAGTCCGTCCTGCGCAGCAGGGATGAGCCCATCGCCGTCTTCAGCGCGAGCATCTTCTCGGTGTCCGCCCTGCGCAGCAGGGATGAGCCCCAGTCCGAGTCGGAGAGGTACCCGTCGAGCTGGTCCGCCCTGCGCAGCAGGGATGAGCCCGCAGGCGGGGTCACCTTGCCCGCGGCATCGTGGCCCGCCCTGCGCAGCAGGGATGAGCCCCGACCAACTGTCACACCAACCACGAAGGAGGCGTCCGCCCTGCGCAGCAGGGATGAGCCCCCGACGGAAACGCCGAACGCCTCCTGAAGCTGGTCCGCCCTGCGCAGCAGGGATGAGCCAGACGTCATCGACCTGCGGGGTGCATGCCGCGCTCAGTCCGCCCTGCGCAGCAGGGATGAGCCCGATTTTGGGAGGCGAGCGCTCGAGGGGCCGACGTCCGCCCTGCGCAGCAGGGATGAGCCCACCCGACCCGAGGAGGCCTCCGTGACCGTCCGGTCCGCCCTGCGCAGCAGGGATGAGCCCGTGTCGGTGTTGAAGCCCATGCGCCGGTCGTAGTCCGCCCTGCGCAGCAGGGATGAGCCCCTGGACGACGTCGAGCGGTGCGAGGACATGGCGTCCGCCCTGCGCAGCAGGGATGAGCCCCGGCTCCAGGCCCGCGGGGTCGCCCCCTCAGCGTCCGCCCTGCGCAGCAGGGATGAGCCCCCGAAGGGCCGCGGGGCGTGGAGGCGGTGGAGGTCCGCCCTGCGCAGCAGGGATGAGCCCTCCACCAGCTCGCGCATCCTGCTCGCGCTGTTGTCCGCCCTGCGCAGCAGGGATAAGCCCGAGGACGCAGAGGGGGCCGGCTTGTTCTAGACGTCCGCCCTGTGCAGCAGGGATGAGCCCTCGTCCAGCTTGTCCATCTGCGCGTTCGCCTTGTCCGCCCTGCGCAGCAGGAATGAGCCGTTCGGCAGGAACGTCTCCACGAGCTGAGAGCCGTCCGCCCTGCGCTGCAGGGATGAGCCCAGGTCCCGCTCGCGGCTGCGGCCGCAGGGCATGTCCGCCCTGCGCAGCGGGGACCAGCCGTGCAGCTGCTCCACCTCGCCGCCCGAGCACAAGTCCGCTCTGCGCAACAGAGACGAGCCGCAGCTCGCAGGATCAGATTCCCTGCAGACCCCGTTCTTTCACGATTCGCCTGTCAGCTCCCTCACCGACGGCTATCGTGTCCATAGGCGACGGGGGGGTGTGGTGAGCCGAGGGGGATCGATGCGTCAGCACGTGGGTCATCGATGCGACGAGCCCCCTCGGCTCTGGGTCCGTCCCGGAGAGCCGAGGGAGCTGATGCCGGCAGTGTCGGCATGCGAAGGGCGGTCGGTATCCCCGCTTCGCGGGGCGGACGGTTCCTCTGGCCGTCAGCAACGGCTCACCTCCGCGAAGCGGAGCCGTACCAGCTTGGACCATGCATGGGCATCCTGGGGAGCAGGACCGAGCAGCACACCGGCTACAGCTACTCTTAACTTGCTCATTGCTAGAGGGACTCTGGGGGTTGTCTGTCGATCTGCTTGCACCAGACCCGATTCCCCCGCTAGGCTCCCCGCCACCTGCCCCTTAAGGAGATCTAGATGACAGCGCCGCCCATCTCCGTCGACGACCTGCGCCACTGTCTCTCTGACGCGGCGCGCTCCTTCTGGGCCAAGTCCGGCGACGACCGTGCGCGGGAGACAGGGGATGAGCCGTGGCTCGCTCTCCCGCAGCACATGCTCGACTCCTATGGCGTAGCGCGTCATCTCTGGGTGCACTGGGCACCCTTCTCGGTGCGATCTCGGATCTCGGCGGCGCTGGAGATGCCTGACGAAGACGCTGGGACGGTCGTCGCCTGGCTCGCCGGCGTTCACGACATCGGGAAGGCCGTCTTGTCGTTCCAGGGTCAGCTGCAACCACGACCCGGCTTCGAGAATTTCCTTCAGCGCCTACAGGATGCAGGGCTTCCCATCCAGATGCCATGGGTCGAACGCAACGGCCCCGCGGTTCAGCATGCTCTCGCCTCGAGGGTCCTGGTGCGTGACTGGCTGATCCGCGAAGGTCTCCCGTCTCGAACAGGCCGGATTGCAGACCGCCTCTCCGAGATCGTCGATGCCCATCATGGCGCGCCGTCGCGGGAGGGGCGCCGCACACGCGCCGATCTGGTCATTCAGACCTACGACGGCGCGTGGGCCGCCACGCACCAGGAGCTCCTGGACTTCGTCGCCGATCTGAGCGGGATCCGAGGCGTGCTCCCTCGGCTCCGGGAGCGACGTCGGAAGCCCCTGAACGCTTCGGGGCAGAGCCTCATCACCGGCCTCGTGATCATGGCGGATTGGATCGCCTCGAACGCCGATCACTTCCCGCTCACGATCGATGGCCTGGCCGGGGAGCGGGCCGAGGCCTGTATGGCGGACTTCGAGCTGACCCGCCCTTGGCGCGCGACACCGCCCGGCTCTCACGATGAGGCGCTCGACGAGCACTTGCGAGACAGATTCCGCTGGCCTGCCTCCCATAGGGCACGCCCTGTCCAGAGAGCTGCCGCACAGGCCGCCGCCGCGCTCCGAGGATCAGGGCTCCTCATCATCGAGGCACCGACCGGAGAGGGGAAGACCGAGGCGGCGCTGACCGCCGCCGAGATCCTCGGTGCATCCTGCGGGGCGGGCGGCATCATGGTCGCCGCACCCACGATGGCCACTGCCGATGGCCTGTTCCGGCGGGTGCTCGACTGGGCGCGACGAGCTGGAGGCGACGAGGCGACGTCGCTCTTCCTCGCCCATTCGAAGAACATGCTGAACCGGGATTACCGCGATCTCACGCCCCGGGAGGTCGGCATCGATGAGGACTCCACCACAGCGCAGCCCGATGGTGCGGTGATCGCCTCGCAGTGGCTCTCGGGAAGGAAGAAGGGCATTCTCGCGAATGTCACCGTGGGAACGGTGGATCAGGTGCTGATCATGGCGCTGCAGGCCAAGCACTCGATGCTGCGCCACCTCGGCCTGGCCGGCAAGGTGATCGTGATCGATGAGGTCCACGCCTACGACACCTATATGTCGGAGTACCTTGCCACCGCGCTCCGCTGGCTCTCCCGCTACCGGGTGCCCGTCGTCCTGCTCTCCGCCACGCTCCCAGTCGCCCAGAAGACGCTGCTGGTCGAGGCGTACCGCAGCGAGCTCTCCCATGAGCCGCTGGACGAGCTGTCCACGGAGTACCCGCTGATCACGTCGGTGAGCGCGCAGGGAGTACATGAGACCGTCGTCCCACAGCGGTCATCGGACCTCGAGGCGTCGCTCAGCACCATCGATGACGGGCTCACCGCGCTGGCGGATCGTCTGCAGCAGGAGACCACCGACGGCGGATGCGTGCTGATCATCTGCAACACCGTGCACCGCGCTCAGGACGTCTACCGGTACCTCGAAGACGTCTTTCCCGGCGATGTCGAGCTGCATCACGCAGCGTTCCTCGCCTCGGAGCGAGCCCGCAAGGAGACAACTCTGCGTGAGGTCCTCGGGCCCCAGGCGCGCCGCGGTGACGGCCGGCCGCATCGACGGTTCGTGGTGGCGACCCAGGTGGCGGAGCAGAGCCTCGACATCGACGTGGACCTCCTGGTCACCGACATCGCCCCGATGGACCTGCTGATCCAGCGGATCGGGCGCCTGCATCGCCATGAGCGTCCGGCCGATGATCGACCGAGGAACCTGCAGCACCCACAGGTGCTGATCCGAGGGATCATCTCCCCCGAGACCCCCGAGTTCGATGGAGGAGCCCTGGCGGTCTACGGGGAGGAGATGCTGCTCGCCACCCTCGCCGCCCTCCAGGACGGCCCTCTGGAACACGGCTTCACCCGGCCGGACGACATCGCCGCGCTCGTCCACCGCACGTACAGCGACGCTCCGCCGATCCCGGCCGACTGGAGCGATGCCTGGGACGCAGCCGTGCGAACGGCGCATGAAGAACGGGACAGTGCGCGCAAGCGTTCGGGAACCTATCGGATCCCGCCTCCCGCGGCTGCCGCGTCGCTCGACAGCCTCTTCGCGTACCAGCGCGAGTCCATCGATACCGCTGCCGGGGAGGAGAAGGGCTTCGCCCAGGTGCGCGACAGCGATCCGACGGTGGAGGTGATCCCGATCCTGGCGATGGACGGCGGGTGGTATCGGCCTCTCGTCGGCGGCGCAGGGACCGACCTGAACCCGGATCTGGAACCGCCGCGCCGGGTCGCGCTCGACCTGGCCGCCGCGACGGTGCGCCTCCCGTCCCGGTTCACGCGGTGCGACCCCCATCTCGAGGAGGTCCTGGATCAGCTGGAGCCCCTGACTCCGCGCGGCTGGCAGCAGTCCACCTGGCTGAAAGGTCAGCTCGCTCTGCCGCTCGATGCGCAGCACCGCATCACGGTGCGCGGTCGGATCCTCGCCTACGACGCGGCGCTGGGATTGCATGAGGTGGAGGGAGACGAGTGACCTCCTCCTTCCGAGCAGCGCTCACCCCCGAGCCGACTCCGTATGTCGGGCCCCATCCCTACCGTGCAGGACACGACGTCTCTGAAGGAGTCCCATGGACGACACCGCCTCGTTCTCTCTGATCACCGAACCCTGGATCCGCTGCCAGCTCGCCGATGGCAGCGAGCGGCTGCTCTCGCTGACGGAGGTCTTCGACGGGTCCGTCCGTATCCTCGGGCTGCGCGGGGACTCCCCGACCCAGGACTACGCCGTGCTCCGAATCCTCCTGGCGATCTTCTGGCGGGCGCATCGCCATGAGACCGCGGTGGCACCGGGAGAGACCTTCGAGTTCTTCGACTGGCGGGAGGACACCTGGCTCGATGCCGAGGAGCACGGCCCCGACGATGCGGCGCTCGAATACCTCGAGAAGCACGCTGATCGGTTCGACCTGCTGCACCCGGAACACCCCTTCATGCAGGTGAGGGAGCTGCACACGGCGAAGGGGGGCAGCCTCTCGGCTTCGCGCCTCGTCCCGGAGGCCGAGCAGAGCTACTTCTCGATGCGGGCAGGACAGGGCCTCGAATCCCTGTCCTTGCCCGAGGCGGCACGGTGGCTGATCCACGCACAGGCCTACGACTACTCGGGCATCAAATCCGGTGCGGTCGGAGACGACCGCGTCAAGAATAACAAGGGCTACCCGATCGGCATCGGCTGGACCGGCGCGACCGGCGGCACCACGATCCTCGGCAGAACTCTTCGCGAGACCTTCGTGCTGAACACGGCGCCGGAGGCGCTGGTCTCCCGGGAGGGCGACCAGCCGGTCTGGGAACGCGACCCCGATGGCCCGGCGCAGCGCGCTCGGGTCGAGCCGGCCGGCCCGGCGGACCTCGCCACCTGGCAGTCGCGACGCATCCGGCTCGACGTCACCGACGGCCGCGTCGTGTCCGTCCTCGTGTCCAACGGGGATCAGATCCCGCGGGCCTTCGCGAACGTACTGCATGATCCGATGACTCCGTACCGCTTCAGCAGCAACAAGTCCACGAAGACCGAGGACGTGTTCTATCCGAGGCCCTACGACACGGACCGGATGATGTGGCGCTCCCTCGAACCGCTCCTCGCTCTCGAGGGAGATGTCGACCTCAAGAAGAAGGAGAAGCCCGGCCTCCGCCCCGCGACGCTCGAGGCCCTCGGCAAGGCCAGGCGCGGCAAGCTGGCCGAGGCCCAGCAGCGAGTCTCGATCCGCCTCACCTCTGCGTCCTACGGGCCGCAGCAGTCATCGGCGTCGACCACGGTCGACACGAGGATCGAGATCCCTCTCCGGCTCCTCGACGAGGACTCGCCGCTCCTGCGTCGAGCCGTGCTCGACACCGCCCGGTCGACGATGGACGCGGGTATCGCCCTCGGCTCGTTCGGAGGACGCCTCCTGCTCGCCGCCGGTGGGGACTACACCTTCCAGGCGACGCAGACGGACGCCGTGCTCGCCGACCTCGAGCCGTACTTCCGCCGCTGGCTTCGCTCCTTGGACCCGGCCACGGACCTGGAACCCGCGCTGGCCTCCTGGCAGCGCACGGTCTGGGACATGATCCTCGACCGCGCGAAGGTCCTCCTGCGCGGCGCCGGCCCCAAGGCTCTGATCGGCCGGGAGATCACCCAGAACGATCGCACTCGAACGGAGACCGCCGGCACCGCCTACGCCCAGCTGCAGCGCGATCTGCGCAAGGCGCTCCGCCTCCTGCCCGCTCCGCCGTCCCGCACCGAATCCCCGAAGGAGACCGCCGATGTCTGATCACGAAATGCCGACGCCGTCCGAGGAGGGGAACGACGCCGAGCCGACGACCTCCTCGCTCGAGACGGCTGTCCGACGCTCCGCCTCCCGTCTGCAGGAGCAGTACCTGGGGCGTCGCGGAGACCGGCACCAGGCGGAGGCCCGAGGGCGGCTCGCCGAGCTCCGGCGTCACGCCGGGTTCACACCGATGCAGCGTCCCCTCGCGCTGCAGGCCGTCCTGGATTCCCTGGAACCGCAGTTCGTTCCCGAGGATCTGCAGTATCAGAGGAACAAGGACGAGCCGTCCCCGTCCGAGAAGGCGGCTTTCGACGCGATGACCCTGTTCGCTCTGCACATGCAGTCAGCACGCGCCCCGATGCACATCCCCGGCCGCAGCTTCGGCACCGCGATGGGCATGCTCCGCAGGGGATCGGCCAGCGATTCGCTGAAGCTTCGCTTCGACGCTCTGCTCGCCTCCCGCGATGAGCGCTCCCGCCTGACGCATGCCCGCTCGCTGATCACCCTCCTGCGCGGTGCCGGAATCGGGTTCGACTACGGCATCTTCGCCCGCGACCTCCGCACCCTGTCCGGTCCCCACCGCGCAGGTGTGCTGCTGCGCTGGGGCCGCGACGTCGCCTCGGCCCCTCGCCGCGAACGCGAGGGCGACCTCGACGGCGCACCCGCCGCCCACGCTTCCTGACATCCGAACTTCCGTCTTTGAAAGGACACACCGACATGACCTTCGTTCTCGACATCCACGCCCTCCACACGCTCCCGCCCAGCAACATCAATCGTGATGACACCGGAGCCCCGAAGAGCGCCGTCTTCGGCGGGGTTCCCCGCCACCGGGTCTCCTCCCAGTCCTGGAAGCGAGCGATCCGGAACGATTTCGAGACCAGCCTCGGCCGTGAGCATGTGGGATACCGCACCAAGCGGGTGGCTGATCTCGTGGCCGATCGGATCGTGGCGCTCACCGGGGAGACGTGGGATCGCGAGCGTGCCGATGCCGCCGCGGAGAGCATCTTCACCGCCGCCGGGATCAAGGTCACCAAGCCGACGCCCCCTAAGACCGAGGACCAGGACGAGAAGGCTCGTGGTGCCGAAACCGGATACCTGCTGTTCCTCAGCCCCCGTCAGCTCGAGAACGCGGCCCGTCTCCTCGTGGAGAAGGACGGCCAGAAGCTGACCAAGAAGGAGGCCAAGGAGGTCCTCGACGACAGCCACAGCGTGGACATCGCCATGTTCGGTCGCATGGTCGCCGACGCCTCCGACTTCAACGTCGATGCATCGGTGCAGGTCGCTCACGCGATCGGCATCCACGAGTCCGAGCCGGAGTTCGACTACTACACCGCTGTCGACGACATCGTGGAGGACAACGAGGAGACCGGTGCCGGAATGATCGGCACCACCCAGATGATCTCGTCGACGCTGTACCGCTTCGCGACGATCGATCTCGAATCCCTCACCGAGAACCTCGGCGACGCGGCCGTGGCGCAAGACGCGGCCGCCGCCTTCGTGTCCTCGTTCATCAGCTCGCTCCCGACCGGCAAGCAGAACAGCTTCGCGCACAACACGCTGCCGGAGCTCGTCTACGTGACGTTGCGCGACACCCGTTCCATCTCCCTCGTCAACGCCTTCGAGAACCCGGTCCGTGCCCAGGACGGCGAGAGCCGTCGCGAGAAGGGCGCACAGGCTCTTGCCGAGGAAGCCGCGACCCTGCAGAAGGAATACGGTTTCGAGCCGCTCGAGAGCTTCGTGCTCGGCCTCGGCGACATGACCTCGGCGTTCGAGGGCCTCGCGGCACGCGTGACCCTGCCCGAGCTCGGAGACAAGCTCCGCGAGGCGCTCGCCGCCCATTCCGGGAAGCCGTCCGCGTGACCGCCTCGACGCTGCTCCTCACACTGAAAGGGCCCATGCAGACGTGGGGCGACGCCAGTCGCTTCCGCGAACGGGGCACCGGTCCCTACCCGACGAAATCCGGGGTCGTCGGCATGCTCGCCGCCGCCGACGGTCGCCGCCGCACCGATCCCATCGAGGACCTGGCGGCGCTCACCTTCGCGGTGCGCGTCGACCAGCCCGGCTCTCTGATGAAGGACTTCCAGACCGCACAGCAGTGGCAGACGGGCGGCGACAACTACCTCGTCAGTCGCTACTACCTCGCCGACGCCGTGTTCATGGCCGCGGTCGAGTCCGAGGACCGCGGACTGCTCGAAGGGCTCGCGGAAGCCATGCGGAGACCCCGGTTCCCGCTGTTCCTCGGACGCCGCTCCTGCCCGACGAACCCGGACCTGGTCCACGGCATCGTCGAGGGCACCGCCGTCGACGCGCTCCGAGAGGCTCCCTGGAAGGCGTCCGCAGCGCATCGCCGTCAACGCTCCACGGAGGTCGTCCTGCCGATCTTCCGCGACGCCACCGCCGAGGAGGAACGCCGCGGCGAAGGATTCCCCCGCCAGGACGTGCCGCTCAGCTTCGCGCAGGAGAACCGGAAGTACGGCTGGCGGACCGTCGTCCAGGACCCGGAAGGGGCGCCGATGGCGAACCCGGACGGACGGAGAGCCGATCCGTTCTTCGAGGAGGTGATCTCCGCGTGACCGCGACGTTCACGAGGATCCTGCTGAACCCGCAGAAGCGGGGAGGCCGCACGCTGCTGTCCAATCCGCAGGCGATGCACGCTGCCGTGCGAGCGTGCTTCCCGCCCGATCTCGACGAAAGCCTGGGGCGCATCCTGTGGCGGGTGGATTCGAGCGAGCACGAGCATGTGCTGTACATCGTCGGGCCGGAGGAGCCGGATCGCGAGGTGATCGTCGACCAGGCCGGCTGGGCCTCCCGCCCCGGGGACACCGCGGACTACTCCCCCCTCCTCGACGGTCTGCGCACCGGCCATGAGAGGGCGTTCCGGCTCACCGCGAATCCGGTGCAGGCCCTGCGGCCCGACGGCTCGAAGCGAGGAAAGGTCGTCCCGCACGTGACCCCGGCACAGCAGGTGCGCTGGCTCGTCGAGAAGGCACCGCGCCACGGCTTCGAGATCCGTGATCGCATCACGGAGGGCGCGGACTCACCCGCCGAACCTGACGTGCTGGTGGACCGCAGGACGAACCTCTCCTTCACCCGACGCGACCCGCACTCGGACACCCGTGGGAAGGTCGCGCTGCGCACCGCTCGATTCGAGGGCACGCTCCGCATCACCGACGTCGACGCGTTCCGCGAGACCCTCACCCGAGGGATCGGACGGGGCCGCGCCTACGGATGCGGGCTCATCACCCTCGCACGGCTTCCGCGCTGACATGGCCGGGGTGAAGGGCGCACCGCCGCCGGAACGTGTCGAGCTCAGCCGCGTCTCCGACAGGATCTCCTTCCTGTATGCGGAGCACTGCACCGTGCACCGCGCCGCCAACGCCCTGACGTTGACGGATCAACGGGGGGTGGTGCACGTTCCCGCGGCGTCCCTGGGCGTGCTGCTCCTCGGCCCGGGGACCCGCATCACCCACGGAGCCATGTCCGTGATCGGTGACTGCGGGGTCTCCGTCGCCTGGGTCGGGGAGAACGGCGTGAGGTACTACGCCCATGGGCGTCCTCTCGCGAAGTCATCGCGCATGGCTGAGGCGCAGGCGCGGATCGTCAGCAACCAGCGATCCCGCCTGCGCTGCGCCAGGGCGATGTACGAGATGCGCTTCCCCGGCGAGGACTTCACGACCCTGTCGATGAACCAGCTCAGAGGGAGGGAAGGCGCCCGGATGCGCCGGGTCTACGCCGTGGAGTCGACCCGCACCGGGGTGCCCTGGTCGCGACGCTCCTACGACGCCGCCGACTTCGATTCCGGCGATCCCATCAACAGATCGCTGACCGCAGCCAACGCAGCTCTGTACGGCATCACGCATGCTGTGATCTGCAGCCTCGGCGGAGTGCCGTCCCTCGGTGTCGTCCACAACGGCACCGACCGCGCGTTCGTCTACGACATCGCGGATCTCTACAAGGCAGCCATCAGCATCCCGGCCGCCTTCGACGCCGTCGCGACAGGAGATCCCGAGCCCTCGGTCGCCGTGCGGCGCCTCGTCCGCGATCGCGTCGTCTCCGAAAAGCTCATCCCCCGCATGGTGGGGGATCTCCACACGCTCCTCGGGATCGACGACGATCTGGAACCCGATTTCGGCGATCTCCTGCTGTGGAGCGAGCTCGAGGCCGTTCCGGCCGGGGTGAACTGGGACAGCGACGTCATATGATCACCCTGGTCCTCACCGCATGTCCGCCGGGGCTCCGCGGTGACCTGACGAAATGGCTCATGGAGGTCAGCCCCGGAGTCTTCGTCGGACGCCCCTCCGCCCGGATCCGCGACGAGCTCTGGCTCCGCGTCCTCGAGCAGTGCCGGGACGGAAAAGCGCTTCTCGTGTACTCGATGAACAACGAGCAGGGGCTCGAGTACCGCGTGCACAACCACGACTGGCATCCCGTCGACGTCGACGGCGTGACCCTCATGCTCAGACCCGCGGCCCAGACGGAACCGACTCGCAGCACCGGGTGGAGCAATGCGCGAGCGATGAGGAGAGCGCGTCGACCCCGGTAATGGGCCGGCACCCGATCATCTCCTGGGGAACAGGGCGAGGACGCCCTCGATGGTGCCGCGCCCGTGCTCGCGAAGCGCCTCCTCCGCCGCGGCCGCATCGGCGCGACGCATCGCCGTGAGGATCTCCTCGTGCTCGGAGTGGAGCTGCCCGAGGACGCTGGGGTGGCGCAGCAGCTGCCCGCTGGAGACGAGGGCTCGGCCGCGGGCGAGATCGGCGCCCTGGCGCAGGAGCGGGTTGTCGTGGTGGGAGATCAGCAGCTCGTGGAAGTCGAGGTCGAACTCCTGGGGGTCGGCGTGCGCGGCGATCCGACCGCCCTGACGCGCGACGAGCGCCTCGAGCGTCTCCAGGAGCGCGTCCGTGTCCGGCTGCCGCAATGCAGCGCGCATGGCGATGACGTCGTACTCGCACAGCATCTCCATCGCCTGCGCGAACAGCACCGGATCCCGATGCGGCACCGAGTACCCGGCGTTGACGACCACATCGATGAGCCCGGAGGACTGCAGTGCGCCGAGGGCGGCCTTCACAGGCGTCGGGGAGAGCCCGAGCTTCTCCGCGAGCGGGCGCACGACCAGCCGGCTGCCAGGTGGGAGCTCGCCGTCGAGGATCCAGCTGCGGATCCGGCGATAGGCGAAGGCCGCGGAGCTCGTGGCCTGCTCCTGGGTCATGCCCCGGCCCCCTTCTGCGGCTTCGGGACCGCGTCGGCGTCCTGCGGCTGCTCCGGCCCGCTGCGGATGATCCGCTCCATCCAGGCGAGGGCCACCGGGAGGCAGGACTCGTCCAGGTCGAAGAGCGAATGGTGGTGCGGCGCCGGACTCGACGCGCCGACGACAGCATAGGTGGACTGCCCGCCGCGAGCCTGGACCGCCTCCGCCCAGAGGCTGAGGTCGTCGCTCGCCGGCATGGGGACGCTGCGGTAACGGGTGCCCTCCGTCCGGACCTGCCGCGCCGCGGCGAGGCACCGGTCCACCAGCTCGTCGTCGCACACGAGGGTGGTCGCCTGCCCGGTGACCTCCACCTCGGCCTCGACTTCCCAGGCGAGAGCGGCGCCCTCGACGACGCGCCGCGCCCGCTCCATCAGCTGATCGCATGCCTCGGCGCTGTCGCTGCGCACCTCGGCGCTCAGCTCGGCCCGGTCGGGGACGATGTTGCTCTGACGCCCCGCGTGCAGCGTGCCCACGTTCACGGTGGTCGCCCCGCGCGCGTCGCGCCGGATCGCGAGGATCCCGAGGGTCGCCTGCGCGGCGGCGGCGAGCGCGTTGCGCCCCTCCTGGGGCGCTCCGGCGGCATGGGCGGCAACGCCTCGGAAGGTCACCTCGAACTTCTGCGTGGCCTGCAGGCCATGGGATCCGGCGGCCAGGTCTCCGGCGGGGAGTCCTTCGCCGAGATGGAGGCCGATGAGCTGGTCGACATCGTCCGCGAGGCCGGCAGCGATCATCGGGCGGGCCCCGCGGACGACCTCCTCCGCCGGCTGGAAGAGGATGCGCACCGTCCCGGGGAAGTCCCGGTCGGCGGCGAGCGCAGCGGCCAGCCCGAGGCCGAGGGCGGCGTGACCGTCGTGGCCGCAGGCGTGCATGGTCGGCCAGATCGAGGCGAAGCCCTCGCGGGCGGGCAGGTGCGCGTCGTCGTCGCTCTCCTCGAGGGGAAGGCCGTCGATGTCCGCGCGGAAGGCGGTCACGGGACCGGGGCGGTCGCCGCGGATGTCGAGGACGACGGCGGTCCCCTCGCGGGCGACGCGGCGGGCGAGCTCCGGCTGGATCCCGGCGTCGATCGCGCGCTGAGCGGCAGCGTCGAGCTCCTCGGTCGAGGGGTACCGCGCTGCGGCGCCGGGATCGAGGACCGCGGGGCCGGTCCGCAGCTGCACGCCGGGGAGGTCCGCGAGGGCGGAGAGCTCGCGGCGGATCGTGGCCGCCGTCCACACCTCGGTGAAAGCGAGCTCGGCGTGCGCGTGGAAGGTGCGGCGCAAGGACACGAGGTCTGTGGTCATGCGGGCTCCTCGGGTGCTACGGTGTCGACCCGACAGATTGGATCCAATCCATCTCGTCGCCAACTCTAGACCGGCCGCCCCGGCCTGTCCACGACCCGGCAACGCCGCCGCACCCCCAGGAGCCGCCCCCATGACCGACCCCGCGTCCTCCCCCGTCCCGGTCGTCATCGACACCGATCCCGGGATCGACGACCTGCTCGCCATCTGGGCGGCCTGGGGCTGCCCCGAGCTCGAGGTCCGGGCCCTGACCGCCGTCCACGGCAACATCCCCCTCGAGCTCACCTGGCGCAACCTCCAGCGCCTCACCCGGCAGATGGTCGGCGACGCCGGGACCGCCCCGCTGCTGGGCCGCGGGGCCGCCCGCCCCTGGGGCGAGGCGCGCGGCATGCACGTGCCGGAGATCCACGGCAGGGACGGGCTCGGCGGGATCTCCGAGCGCCTGCCGCCCGAACAGGCCTCCGCATCGGCCCCGGCCCGCGCCCTCGACGTGCATGCCCGGATCCTCGAGGCCGCGGACGAGCCGGTCGCGCTCATCGCCCTGGGACCGCTGACGAACATCGCGACCCTCCTCGCCGCACGCCCCGACCTGCGCGAACGGATCGCACGGATCATCATCATGGGCGGCGGCGACGGGGTGGGGAACACGAGCCCCGCCGCCGAGTTCAACATCGCCGCCGATCCCGAAGCCGCCGAGCGCGTCTTCACCGACGAGGTGCCCGTGACGATGGTCGGCCTCGACGTCACCCACGCCGTCCGCTTCGAGAGGCCATGGCTGGCCGGCCTCGCCGCCGCCGGCCCCTGCGGACAGCTCGCGGCCGCCGCCTGCGAGCCCTACATCGGCCGGCGCGAGCAGCGCGGCATCCGCTGGATGGCACTCCACGATGCGGTCGCGGTCGCGGCGGCCGCCCGCCCCGAGCTGCTCGAGACCCGCCCCGTGACCGTCGAGGTCGACCACGAGCACGGGCCCGGCCGCGGCGCGACCTTCCTGTCCCCCGCCCCATCGCCTGCCCCCGGGCAGGACCCCGCCCCGGTCCCCGGCCGAGCACCGGTCGCCCATGCCCATGACGCGCACGACCAGGCGCTCGTCGACTGGGTCGCCGCCTCGATCGCCCGGATCTGACCGCCCCTCGCCCACCCCGGAGAACCCCATGGATGTCACCGCAGACACCCCGCCCAGGCGCGGCCCCCTCGCCCGGCTCCTCGCCGGCTACGGCCGCCTGACCCTGTTCCTCATCCCGATCGGCATCGCCACGAACTTCATCGGCGGCCAGATCGCCTCGCTGCTCAAGCTGCCGATGCACCTCGACAGCATCGGCACGATCCTCGTCGGAGCCCTGTGCGGGGGCCTGCCGGGTGCGCTCGTCGGCCTGCTCTCGAACCTGATCAACGCCATCACCGCTCCACCGCTGCTGCCCTACGCCCTGGTCAGCATCCTGCTGGGGCTCGCCGCCGGGCTGTTCTCCCGGATCGGTGCGCTGCGCACCGCCGGGAAGGCGGCGCTCACGGTGATCCCCTTCGGCCTCATCGGCGGCGGAGTCGGCAGCCTCATCACCATCGTCGTCTTCGGCGGACTCGGCTCGAGCGGCGTCTCGATCATCATCGGCGCCCTGCACGCGCTGGGCCTGGACCTGAAGCTCGCCGTGTTCGTCTCGACCCTGCCCACGGACTTCCTGGACAAGGCGCTGACCGTCGCCGTGGTCGTGCTGATCCTGCGGCGCATCCCCACGCGCATCCTCGTCAAGGTCCCGCTGGGGCCCCTCTACCTGCACCGTCCCCGGCGGCGCGCGACCCTCACCGTCCCCCACGACGACCTGGCACTGGAGCTATGAGCACCATCGACCCCGCCCTCCTCGCCCGCTACGACCGCCCGCTGACCACCGGCAACCCGGTCCGCGACCTCAACCCGATCACCATCGGCCTGATCCTCGCCTCGATCGCCCTCGCCGGCGTCGCTCTGCCCGGCCTCCTCCCGCCGGCCGCGGCCTGCGTCCTGTACGTCCTCGTCGCCGCGGCGGCGGGCGCCGGCCGCCGCTTCCTCTCCCTGTACGCGAAGCTCTTCGCCGTCGTCGGAGGGATGCTGTTCGCCCTGCGCGCCGTCTTCCTGGACTCCGGGGCGCAGCTGCTCGTGCTCGGCCCCTTCGTGATCTCGAGCGGCGGGGTGCTCCAGGCCGCGCGCTTCAGCCTCGTGGTGATGGCCCTGTGCGGCGCCGTCACCCTGTTCTTCCACCTCACCCCGATGAAGAACCTCATGCTCGCCCTCGAGGCCCGCGGGCTCTCCCCGCGGATCACCTACATCGTGCTCGCCTCCTTCCAGTCGATCATCGACCTGGGGCGCAGCTCCCGCACGGTGATGGACGCCCAGCGCTCCCGCGGTGTCGAGACGGAGGGCTCGTTGCGTGTGCGTGTGAAGGCGTTCGTGCCGGTCCTCGCCCCCGTGTTCCTCGCCGCGATGAACCAGACCGAGGAGCGGGCCGTCGCACTCGACGCCCGCGCGTTCACCTCCCTGCGCACCCACACCCACCTCGCCCGCCTGCGACCCGTGCCCGTCCTCGAGATAGTGCTCGCCGCGGTCTGCGCGCTGCTCGCCCTCGCGGTGCTCGTCGGAAGGATCCTGCTATGAGCCTCGCCCGTCTCCGCGACGTGAGCTTCACCTACGCCTATGCTCCGCGGCCCGCGCTGCGGTCCGTCGACCTCGACCTCGAGCCCGGGCTCCTCCACGGCCTCGTCGGCCCCAACGGAAGCGGGAAGACGACGCTGTGCAGCGTGATCCGCGGGATGATCCCGCACTTCCATCCCGGGGACCTCGCCGGAGGGGTCGAGGTGCTCGGCCGCCCGGCCGCGCACTGGGATCCCGCGGAGCTCGCACGCCGGATCGGCTTCGTCTTCCAGAACCCGTTCAGCCAGATCAGCGGCATCAAGGACACGGTCTTCGAGGAGATCGCCCTGGGCCTCGAGAACCTGGCCGTCCCCCGGGAGCAGATCATCGAGCGGGTGTGCGAGGTGATCGAGCTCGTGGGCATCGGGCACCTGGCCGGGAAGAACCCCAGCGACCTCTCCGGAGGGCAGCGTCAGCTCGTCGCCTTCGCCGCGATCATCGCCATGGACGCCGAGTTCATCGTCATGGATGAGCCCACCAGCCAGCTCGACCCCGAGACCTCCCGCCGGGTCTTCGAGATCATCCGGGCGCTCAAGGACCGGGGAACCTCGATCCTGCTGGTCGAGCACGACATCGACCTGCTGGTCGAGGTCGCCGACCGCCTGGTCCTCATGCACCGCGGGACCGTGCTCGCCCACGGCGACGTCCGGGAGGTCATCGCCTCCGACGCCTTCGACATCGCGCAGATACGACGCCCGGATGTCACCGACCTCGCCCTCACCCTGGCCGCGCGGGGCCGTCCGCTGCCGCGCATCCCCCTGACCCGCGACGAGGCCGCCGCCCTGATCGCCCCGCTCCTGAGGGAGGACCCCCATGCCGATCCAGCTGAATGAGGCCCGCTACGCCTACCCTGACGGGACCGTCGCCGTGGACGGCGTCGACCTGCGGATCGAGGCCGGCGAGCGCGTCGCGATCATCGGCCAGAACGGCGCCGGCAAGACCACGACGGTGAAGATGATGAACGGCCTGCTCAGGCCCAGCAGCGGCCAGGTCGAGATCGACGGCCGCGACACCGCGCAGCACACCACCGCGCAGATCGCCCGCGACGTCGGCTACGTGTTCCAGAACCCCGACGACCAGATCTTCGGCAGCGACGTGCAGGGCGAGCTCGAGTACCTGCCCCGGTCGCTGCGCTGGCCCGAGCAGCGGCGCATCGAGCGGGTGACGCGCGCCGCGGCGATGACCGGGATCGGCGCCTTCCTCGACCTGAACCCCGGGGACCTGCCCTTCGCGATCAAGAAGTTCGTCGCGATCGGGGCGGTGCTCGTGGGCGAGTGCCGCTATCTCATCCTGGACGAGCCCACCGCCGGGCTCGACGGCCGCGGGCTCGCGCTGCTGCGCCTCCTGATCGACCAGCTCGAGGCCGAGGGCGTCGCCGTCATCACGATCACCCACGACATGCGCTTCGTGCGGGACTGCTTCACCCGGGTCGTGGCGATGGCGCACCGGCAGATCATCGCCGATGGCACGGTCGCCGAGGTCTTCGGGGATGATGGCGTCATGCGCGATGCGAAGCTGGAACGACCCGAGATCGGCGAGCTCGCCCGTCGGCTGGGGCTCGCGGACGCCTCCGCGGGGGTGGCGGAGCTGGCCGACCTCCTCGTATGAGCAGGCCCTCTCGACAGGGGGCGGGAGCGTCGGCGGCGGGCCCTCTCGCCTCCCCCGGCATGGCGGCGCTGCTGGCCATGTCGACGCTGGGCTTCGCGGGCTACGCGCTGCTGCTCCCGCTGGCGCCGCTGTGGGCGGTGCACGGCGGAGCCGACGAGTCCGGGGCGGGCCTGGTCAACGCCGTGCTCATGGGAGCGACGGTCGTCGGCCAGCTGGGCGTGCACCCGGCGATCCGCCGCCTGGGCTGGGCGCCCGTGCTGTGCGCGGGCGTGCTCGCCCTGGGGCTGCCCGCTCTGCTGCTGCCGCTGTCCGATGCTCTGCCGGCGGTGCTCGCCGTCTCCGCGCTGCGCGGGATCGGCTTCGCGGTCCTCACCGTCGGCGGGTCGAGCGCCGTCGCAGAGCTGGTCCCTCCCTCCGTCCGCGGCCGGGCCGTGGGTCTGTACGGGCTGTCGATCGCCCTGCCGCAGATGGTGCTCGTGCCGCTCGGGCCCACGCTCACCGCGGTCCTGCCGATCGGGGTCGTGGCCCTGCTGGGCGCCCTGCCCGTGCTCGCCGTGCCGCCCGCCCTGCGCCTGGGTCGGCTGATCACCGCAGGCACCGCTGCCGAACCCGCCGCCGAGTTCTCCGCCCATCCCACCGCCGAGTCCGACGGGCCGCTCCGGGCCTCACCGGGCCCGGCAGCGCCCGACTCCCGGACCGTCGGCTCCCTGCCTGCCCCCTCCCGTCGCCGGGCCCTGCTCCTGCTCGCCCTGCCGTCCCTGTCGCTGCTGGCGATCACCGCCCCCGGCGGGGCGCTGCTGAGCTTCACCCCGCAGCTGGCCCCGGACCTGCGCACCGGCGCGATCGCCCTGTTCGCCTTCACCGCGACCACCACGCTCTCCCGCTGGCTGCTGGGACATGCGGCGGACCGTGTGGGGCCTTTCGGCCTCATCGCGCCGCTGCTCCTGGTGGGCGCGGCAGGTCTCGGTCTCGCCGCCCTCGGTGCGGCCGGGGCGTCTCCGGCCGGCGACTCCGGCGCGCTGATCGCCGGGATGGCCCTCGCGGGCATCGCCTACGGCGGCGTGCAGAACGTGACGCTCGTGGCCGCCTTCGCCCTCGTGCCGCGGCAGCGGGATCTCGCGAGCACCGTGTGGAACATCGGCTTCGACGTGGGCACAGGGATCGGCTCCCTCGCGGTGGGCGCGATCGCGGCGGCCGCCTCGTTCCCCGAGGGGCTCGGCTGGGCGGCCGCCCTCGCTCTCCTCGGCGCGGCCGCGAACCTGCTGCGCTCCCTCGTCCTCCCCCGCCTCAGGTCCTCCCCCTGATCCCGGCACCCCGATCCTGACCACCCCGTCCCCCGGCCGACCCGACACGTCGGCCCCGATCCACCGCACTGCAGCCGCACACCTCAGGAGACCTCCATGGCCCGTCCTTGCTCCTCCGTCCCCGCCATCCTCGTCGTCGGCTCGATCAACGTCGACCTGCTCGTCCGCGTCGATCGCCATCCCTGCCCCGGCGAGACGGTCCCGGGGGAAGGGGGGGAGCTGTTGCCCGGCGGGAAGGGCGCGAACCAGGCGGTGGCCGCGGCCCGGCTCGGCGGGCGGGTCGCGATGCTGGGGGCCGTGGGGTCCGATGCCGCGGCGGCCACGGCCCTGTCCGCCCTGCGCGACAGCGGCGCCGCGACCGAGCAGGTCCTCGCCCTGCCCGGCCCCACGGGCCAGGCGATCGTGACCGTCGCGGCGGACGGCGAGAACGCGATCATCGTGATCCCCGGCGCGAACGCGCGGGTCGACGGCGACCGGGTGCGCTCCTGCGCGTCCCTCATCGCCTCCGCCGGCATCGTCGTCTCGCAGGGGGAGATCCCCGCCTCCGGGATCGAGGCCCTCGCCCCGCTGGTGCGAGGGCGGTTCCTGCTCAACCCCGCCCCGGTCATCCCGCTGCCCGCGGAGGTGCTGCGTGCCGCCGACCCCCTGGTCGTCAATGAGCACGAGGCCGGCCTCGTCCTGGCCGGGCTCGGGGTGCCGGCGGCGGACATCCCCGCCGCGCCGCAGGGCATGCTGCGCGCGCTGCGGGGTCAGGGCATCCGGGCGGCGGTGCTGACGCTGGGGGCGCAGGGGGCGCTCGTGTCCGATGGGACCGGCACCTGGCACGTCCCCGCCGCGCGCGTGGAGGCCGTCGACACGACCGGTGCGGGCGACGCGTTCATCGGCGCCCTCGCCGTCGAGCTGTCCCGGGGGAAGGACCTCGTGGAGGCCGCGCGGCTGGCCTGCCGGGTCGGCGCGGCGGCGGCCACCTCCGCGGGCGCCCAGCCCAGCTACCCGCGCGCGGGCGACCCGCTGCCGGAGCTCGCCGGGGAGGTCACGGCTCTGCCGGAGGCATGACGCACCGGGGGCGTTCGCCGGATCCCCGGCAGGGCGTCAACCCCTCGGACTGCACAATATTTTCAGTACGCCTTGACCTTCCGCCTTCGTGGTGTAATTCTTGTGCACGTCCGCTTCCTCTCCCCGCGCGATGATGCGTCGGAGGTCTCCATGGCACGTCCCCTGCCCGCCGTCCCCTCGCCGCCCGGTGCGGACCGCGCCGCGGCGCACGCTCCGCGGTCCCCCCTCCCGTCCCTGAGCCGGCGCCGCTTCGGCGGCATGATCGGCGCCGCAGCAGCCGCGACCCTCGCAGGCTGCGGATCCACCTCGACGGCCGTCGACATGGACACCCTGCAGGTCTGGGGCGGCGTGCCGCCGGAGAACGGGCCGCAGCAGCTCATCGACCGCTACCTCGAGAAGCATCCCGACCGCTCGGTGCGCTACACCCGCTTCGTCAACGACGACCGCGGGAACCTCAAGGTCAACACGGCGCTGCAGGGCGGCGTGGACATCGACGTCTTCTTCACCTACGACTCCGCGAACCTCGCCCTGCGCGCGGGCTCGGGGATGGCCGCGGACCTCTCCGATCTGGTCCGCTCGACACCTGCGCTCGCGCCGTTCCTCGACACCGACGAGCCGAAGGCGCTCGTCGACGGGGATCGGATCACGGCGCTCGCGACCACGAAGGAGCCGAACCTCGTGCTGCTGCGCGAGGACCTGCGCGAGGAGGCGGGGATCGCCCTGCCGCAGGCGTGGGACCTCGCGGAGTACCTCGAGACGGTCCGAGCCCTCGCCCGGCCGGACCGCTACGGCACGTACATGCTCCCCGACCTTCCCCGCATCGAGCTGGGCCCGAACTTCTGGTACGCGACGGACGGCGGATCGAACTTCGAGCATCCCGCCTTCCTGCATCATCTCGCCCTGTCCGCAGAGATGATCCGCGAGGGGTCGATCTTCCCGTGGACGCAGGTGATGGCCCGTCACATCGAGGCGTACCAGCAGAACTACTTCATCGCCGGGGACTTCGCGATCTGGGGCACCGCTCCCTTCAGCCTGCGCTTCCTGCAGGACCCCGAGGAGTACCCGCACGAGTTCCTCACCTCCTGCGCACCGATGCCGACGATCGACGGCGCGGACTGGAACAGCGGCGTGTTCGGCAACTACATCCAGGTCAGCGCCCGCAGCCCCAAGCAGGAGCTGGCCCGGGAGTTCGTCGCGTTCTGGCTGACCGAGGGCGCGCTGGACATGGCGCTCGGCGGGAAGATCCCGGCCCTGGACGTGGTCGAGCCCGACGTCCTGCTCGAGGCGCTGCTGGGCGAGCAGCGGGAGGAGTTCTTCGATGTGGAGTCATTCCGCCGCACCCTGTTCGCGACGGACCCGAGGCTGTTCGTGGACACCGACCTGACCGCGGTCGCCGAGATCACCCAGACCTACGAGCAGCAGCGCGACGTGTGCTGGCTGCTCGAGCGCACCCCGGAGGCGGCGGTCGCGACGATCCACGCCGATGCCGATGCGCTCATCGACCGCTTCCGGGAGGACTGAGATGACCACCTCCGCAGCCCCATCGACCGCGGCCGCATCCGGCCCGGCCCCCGCGTCTCCCCGCCGCCGCTCCCCCGCCGAACCGAAGGCCCTGGTGGGCTGGCTGTTCATCGCCCCCAACCTGCTGGGCGTCGCCCTGTTCACCTTCGTGCCGCTCGTCTCGGTGGTCCTGCTGTCCTTCACCGAGTGGAACCTGGTCTCGGGCTTCGAGGGCATCGAGCTCGTGGGCGTCGACAACTTCGTGTTCGTCCTGCAGGACCCGACGTTCTGGCGCAGCCTGCTGATCACCGTGGTCTACGCGGGAGCGGCGGTGCCGCTGACCCTCGCGGCGGGTCTGCTGCTGGCGATGGCGCTGAACCGGGATCTGCCGGCCCGCGGGCTGCTGCGTGCCTGCTTCTTCATCCCGTACATCGTCAACGTCGTCGCGATCGGCATGACGTGGATGATGCTCCTGGACCCCTCGGCGGGGCTCCTGAACCAGTTCCTGGGCTCTCTGGGCCTCGAGCATCTGCCCGGCTGGTTCGCGTCCTCGCGCTGGGCGCTGCCCGCGCTGATCCTCGTGACCGTGTGGGCGCAGGCCGGGTATGCATGCCTGATCTACCTCTCCGCCCTGCAGGACGCGCCCGTGCAGCTGTACGAGGCGGCGCGCATCGACGGCGCCGGACGCACGCGCATGTTCCGCGCGATCACCTGGCCCGCGCTCCTGCCGGCCTCCCTGTTCCTGCTGGTCACCCTGTTCGTGGGGATCTCGCAGAGCTTCGGCATGATCGCGCTCATCACGAACGGCGGACCGGGGTCCTCGACGACCACCCTGTCGTTCTACATGTACCAGACGAGCTTCCAGTTCTACCGCTTCGGATACGCCTCCGCCGTGGGGCTCGTGACGTTCCTGGGAATCTTCGCGCTCATGCTGCTCATGTGGCGCCTGCAGCGAGGGAGGGCCCTCCATGACTGACGCGACCCGCACGGCCGGGGCCCGGGGCCCGGCATCGGCCGCATCCGTCGATCCGCGCACGAGCGTCGCGGCCCGCCGGGCGCAGCGCCGCCGCCGCGAGCTCCTGCGACGCTGGGGCTGGGGCGTGCCGCTGTGGCTGCTCGCCCTGCTGTTCCTCCTGCCCTTCGCGTGGATGATCTCGACCTCGCTGAAGCCGGACGTCGACGCCTTCACGGTGCCGATGCGGTGGATCCCGCGCGATGTGCGCTGGGAGAACTACCTCGAGGTGCTGTTCGGGGAGGGATCGATCCTCCCGGCCTTCGGGAACTCGGTCCTCGTGGCCCTGCTGCGCGTGGCCGGCGAGCTGACCACGGCGACTCTGGCCGGCTACGCCTTCGCGCGCCTGCGCTTCCGCGGACGCGGGCCCGTGTTCATCGCCTACCTCGCGACCTCGCTGATCCCCGCGCAGCTGCTGCTCGTGCCGCGGTTCGTGTACTTCCAGAAGCTGGGGCTGTACGACTCGTTGTGGGCGCTGATCCTGCCGGGAATGTTCACGGTGCTGGGCACCTTCCTCATGCGGCAGTTCTTCATCGCGCAGCCCGGGGAGTTCGCGGAGGCGGCGCGCATCGACGGCGCGAACGAATGGCAGATCTTCCGCCGCATCTACCTGCCCACGGCGATGCCGATGATCAGCGCGCTCGCGATCCTCACCTTCGTGTGGTCCTGGAACGACTTCGAGACGCCGCTGGTGTTCCTGTCCACCCCGGAGTCGTTCACGCTGCCTCTGGCGCTGACCAGCTTCACCGACGAGACGGGAGCGATGGCGCCGGGCGTGTCCATGGCCGCCGCGGTCATCTCGATCCTCCCTATCCTCGTGGTGTTCCTCATCTTCCAGCGCCGCTTCGTGCAGGCCATGACCGAGAGCGCCCTCAAATGAGCACTGACACCCCCTCCCCTGCGAGGCCGGCCCTGACCGCGCTGCGCGAGGAGCTGCCCTCCCTGAACCCGACCATGCGCCGGGTCGCCGAGGCGATCCTCGCCGATCCCGACGCCGCGGGCTCCCTGAGCATCACGACGCTCGGAGCCCGCGCCGATGCTCCTCCCGCGACGGTGTCGCGCCTCGCGGGGCGCCTCGGGTACGCCGGGTTCCCGCAGCTGCGCTCCGCGATCGCGGTCGAGAACGGCCGCAACGCCCAGGACGGCTGGGCCCGCGACATCGGCAGCGCGATCACCCCGCGGGACTCCGCGGCCGATGTCCTCGACATCCTCGCGGGCACCGCGGCGCGGGCGCTGCGGGAGGCGGTCTCCGGCATCGACATCGGTGCCGCGCAGGAGGCGGCGGCGGTGATCGCGGGCGCCGAGCGGGTCCTGCTGTACGGCGAATGGGGCGACTCGGTGGCTCTGCGGGAGCTGCACCTGCGGTTGCAGCGCATCGGCGTGGCGGCCTGGTTCCTGGAGGGCGGGCCGGTCACAGTCCGCACCCTGTCGGCGACGCTGACCTCGCGCGACGCGGTCGTCGTGCTGAACCGCTCAGGGGCCGACGGCATCGCCGCACGCCTGCTGGCCGATGCCTCCTCCGCGGGCGCCGCGACCGTCGCCGTGCACGGCGCGCCCGGATCCGCCGTCGACGAGGCGGCGGGGATCAGCGTGTTCACCGGCATCCGCGACGGCGAGGTGTGGACCCAGCACTACTCGGGCCGGGCGAGCGACACCCTCGTGACCAGTCTGCTGTGGGTGCTCGTCGCACAGCTGCGCTCGGTCGACGGGACCCGCCGCTACGTCGACGACGGCGCCCTCGAGGACCCCCGCTGAGGGGACCGGGCCCCATCCCCACGCAGAGGGGCCCAGGGCGCCTCGGCGCCCGCTGACCTGCGGTGCCATCGGGCCCGCGCACACCCTCCGGAAAGGACGATCCATCGTGATCGAGGAGACCATCGAGACCGACATCGCCGTGCTGGGCGGGGGCCTGGCGGGCATCTGCGCCGCCCTCGGCGCGGCCCGCCGCGGCCGCCGCGTGGTGCTCGCGCAGAACCGTCCCGTGCTGGGCGGGAACTCCTCGAGCGAGGTGCGGGTGTGGGTGTGCGGGGCGACAGCGCACGGGATCCACCTGTTCGCCCGGGAGACCGGCATCATGGGCGAGCTGTACGTGGAGAACCAGTTCCGCAATCCGGAGGGGAACCCCTACTACTGGGACCTCCTGCTCGAGGAGACGGTCCGCGCGGAGCCGAACATCACCCTGCTGCTGAACACGGACGTCACCGAGGTGACGGCGGACGGTCCGCCCGAGCGGCGCACGATCCGGTCGGTGACCGGCTGGATGAGCGGCTCCGAGCGGCGCATCACGATCGTGGCGCCGACCTTCGTGGACTGCACGGGCGACGGGCTCGTGGGGCATCTCGCCGGGGCGGAGCACATGAGCGGGCGCGAGGCGCGGGAGCAGTTCGGGGAGTCATGGGCTCCCGAGGCCCCCGACGGCAACATGCTCGGCAGCACGATCCTGTTCTCCTCCCGGGACACGGGGGTCCCCTCGAAGTTCGTGCCGCCCCCCTTCGCGGTCGACGTGGTCGCCGCGGGGATCCCGGAGCACCGCGTGATCCGGCAGGACATGCGCGGCTGCGCGTTCTGGTGGATCGAATGGGGCGGCGAGCTGGACGTCGTCCACGACGACGCGCGGATCCGCCAGGAGCTGCAGGCCGTCTGCTACGGGCTGTGGGACCACATCAAGAACTCGGGGCGGTTCGATGCGGACACGCTGACCCTCGAATGGGTGGGGGCCGTGCCCGGCAAGCGCGAATATCGCCGGTTCGTGGGCGAGCACGTCCTGACCCAGCATGATGTGCTGGGCCAGACCGAGTTCGAGGACCGGATCGGCTTCGGCGGCTGGTCGATCGACCTGCACCCTTCCGGCGGGGTGTACGCGACCGAGCCCGGCTCACGGCACTGGCATCCGGAGGGGAACTACCATCTCCCGCTGCGCTCGCTGTTCTCGCGGAACGTCACGAACCTGTGGATGGCCGGGCGCGACATCAGCGCGAGCCATGTCGCCTTCGGCTCGACACGGGTGATGGCGACCTGCGCCGTGCTCGGGGAGGCGGCGGGGATCGGTGCGGCCCTCGCCCAGGAGCTGGGCTCGAGCCCGTCCGCGCTCGCCGGGGAGCATGTCGCGCAGCTGCGTCGGGCGATGGTCCGGGCCGATGCCTCCGTGCTGGGGGTCGAGAACGACGATCCGGCCGATCTCGCGCTGCAGGCGCAGGTCATCGCATCCTCGGCGAAGACCCGTCTCGCCAGCGAGCGAAGCGCCGGCACCCGGGTGCTCGCCGATGACCTGGGGCTCGTCCTGCCGGTGGATCCGGCGCTGGACGGCGTCGAGATCCTCGTCGACGCAGCGCACCCGACCGAGCTGCACGCTGCGCTCCATGCGACCTCGAAGCCGCAGAACTATCTGCCCGATGCCGAGGTCCAGCAGGTCCGCGTCCCCGTCGCCGAGGGGCGCTCCTGGGTGCGCCTGCCGCTGGCCTGGGAACCGGGATCCGCGCGCAACGCCTTTCTCACCCTGCACGCGAACCCGGACCTCGCCGTCCATGAGGGCGAGCACGTCGAGCCGGGGACGGTGACGATGATCCACCGGGAGATGCCGGAGGACGAGCAGTGGACCGAGCAGTGGCGGCACTGGAAGGAGACCCTGCACGGTCGCGGGATCTGCTTCCGCGCCATCGCGCCCACGCGGGCCTTCCGCCCCGAGCAGGTCCGCGGCGGTTACGCCCGGCCCTACGGCGGGCCGAACATGTGGGTCTCCGGCCCCGCGGCCGAGGACCCGCAGCCCTGGCTCGAGCTGGTCTGGGAGGCTCCGCAGCAGGTACGGGAGGTCGACGTGATCTTCGACGACGACGTCAACGAGGACCTCATCAACCTGCACCATCACCGCACGGAGGCGGAGATCATGCCGACCCTGGTGCGCAGCGCCCGGCTCGAGGGGCGGATCGGCGGCAGCTGGCGCACCCTGGCCTCTCTCGAGGAGAACCGTCGTCGCCGCTGGAGCGTGGATCTCGGCGAGGAGCAGGAGCTCGAGGCCCTGCGCCTGGTCGCGCTCGACACCCACGGCGCCCCCGGGGCCCGCGTCGTCGCGGTGCGGACGTACGCGGGGTGAGCCCGGGAGGCACGCCTGCCGCACCACCCCTCGCCGCGTCCTGCGGGCCTGCAGTAGGATTCCCCCGATGATGACCAGTCAGGCCCCTGCAGGCCGCTCCCGGAACGGCGATCTGGTCGTTCCCTGATCCGCGCTCCTCCGCGTGCGAGTCGACCCCGATCACCCGCACGACACAAGGAGACCCATGACAGCGCATTTCAACCACACGATCATCGCCTCGACCGATCCCGGTCGGATGGCCGCCTTCTATCGCGACCTGCTCGAGGCCGAGGAGGCCCCGTCCTGGGGCCCGTTCACGAACCTGCAGATCGGCGGCGGCGTCCTGCTGCAGTTCGCCACCCCGCCGATGGAGTTCCCGCCGCAGCACTACGCGTATCTCCTGGACGACGCGCACTTCGACCGGGCGCTCGCCCTGATCCGCGAGCGCGGCCTCGAGCACTGGGCGGACCCGCAGCGGTCCCAGCCCGGGGAGATCAACGCCGAGCACGGCAGCCGCGGCGTGTACCTGCTGGACCCGTCGGGGCACTACCTCGAGCTGATCACGCGACCGTATCTGTGAGCGGCGGGCGGGGTCGGGCATCGAGCCGCCCGGCCCCGCCGTCCACGACATCAGGACGGCCGCTCACCGCACCTGCGCCGCGGATCACCGCGTCGCAGGCCGAGCCTCATCACGGCTGTACAGCGCGGAGCTCGACCCTCAGCCGCCGTCGGCCCCGCTCTCGACGTTCGACGGAGCCCCTCCGGTCCGGGCGACAACCCGCACGTCGAGACCGTCGATGCCCTCGAAGTCCGCGGGGTTCACCGTGAAGACGGGCAGTCCGCGGGACATGGCGATGGCGGCGTTGAGCGCATCGTCGGCGCAGGCGGCGGGCTTGCGTCCGGTGGAGCGGAGCGAGGCGGCGATTCCTCCGAATGCGCGAGCGGCCACCGCGTCGAGGGGAAGGGGATCGAAGTCCGCCTCTGCCTGCTCGGCAAGAAGACGCACGGGTCAGGCGACCGCGGGCCAGTCGGTGGCCAGGTACGCCTCGACGGCGCGGTGCCGGAACGTGTACGGGCTGCCGCGGCGGATGATCCCCCGCTGGGTGTCGAGGCGCTGGGTGGTGGGGCCCGCCTTCGCCGCTGCGGACAGGCCTGCCGCCTCGGCGATCCGCGTGAGCCTCCGTTCCTGCGGCGCCAGGCTCGCCATGGCCTCGACGAACTCTCGCTCCCGCGCAGGCAGGCGCTCGAGGATCCGCACGACGTGGGATTCCGCCTCCCCCTCCGCAGATCGCCATCCCTCGGCGACGTCCTCCCGGGTGATCAGGTCTCCGGTCCCGGCGTACCAGGCCCGCTCCCCCGCCAGCTGGAAGAGGAAGGGCTCGCCGCAGCATCGTTCGATGATCGCGTCGCGGGCCTGGGGTGTCATCCGCACCCGCCCGGGAAGGCCCGCAGGGCCTGAGACCGGCCAGCCGGGGAGGACGAAGGGCTGCAGGGCTGCCGCGAGGTCGTCATCGGCGATCGCCGCCAGCGTCGTCGTCTGGAAGCGCCGCGCGAAGGTCGCCCCCTTGCGGGCCCCGGCCATGTCGGCGAACTCCGGCAGCCCCGTCAGATACACCGCGATGGGCAGGGTGCGCAGCAGACGCCCCCCACCGGGCACCTCGACCTCCTCCTCGTGAGCAAGGCTGTCTCCGAGCGCGATGAGCAGCTGGGACAGCGCATCCCCCCGGGTGACGTTCTGCATCTCGTCGATGTGGATCATCACGAGGACGTCGCCGCGACGGGCGGCCTCCCGCCCGATCTCGAGGATGAGATCGGACAGCGCACTGTAGGGTTCGGGGCCGTCCTTCGCACGCATCGACAGCGAGAGCCCTGCGGCCGCGACCGTCTCGACACGCTCCAGCAGCGATCCGATCCGCTGTTCCCGAGAGGCTGGGAGTCCTGCCTGCCGGGCCAGCTCGAGCAGCGCCGCCGCAACCGGCTTGAGCGGGTCCGCCCCCAGCGGGATCCGCAGCTGCGGGGTGATCCAGTCACCCAGGGCCGCTGCTTCCGAGGCGAGCCGGCGCACCAGCGAGGACTTCCCGAGCCCGGCTTCGCCGAGGATGGTGCGCCCTCGTTCGGGAAGGCCTGCGAGACGCCGCGGTCGGACGACGCTGCGCCAGTCGTCCAGATGTGTGAGGCGTCCGGCCCAGACCTCGGGGACGCTGTCGGAGCCAGGGCTGAAGGGAGAGTTCAAGGGAGTGCGCATGATGATAAATTTATCAGACACCCGTTTCCTTGGTAAATTTACCAGCCCGCAGCCTCGCGCCATCCGAGCCCGCCGCTCAGCGCACCGCTTTGACGCCCACCTCGCTCGCGCCGGAGGCATCGGCCGCGAGCACGCTGTCGAGCAGACCGGGGAAGCGGGTCTCGAGGTCCTCGCGGCGCAGTCGGACGTAGCAGCGCGTCCCCTCCTCCCGGGTGCGGGTGACGCCGGCCGAGCGCAGCACCTGGAGGTGGCGGCTCAGGGTGGAGGGGGCGACGGGCGCGTCGAGCTCCCCCCATTGCCGTTCGGCGTCATCGGCCAGGAGCCGCACGATCCCGAGGCGCACCGGGTTCGACAGCGCGGACAGCACCGTGGTCAGGGGCACGGCGGCGAGGTCGGGGTGGGGCTGGCTGGACATGGTACGAGTATCCCATCTAGCCTCTTGTTCGTACTTCGTCGAATAACGAACATTGGAGATCCGTGCCCCACCGCCCCCTCTGGCTGCTCGGCCTGTTCCTCGCCGCCCTCTCCCTCGGGACCGACGAGTTCGTCATCGCCGGCCTGCTGCCGGAGATCTCCCGCGACCTCTCCGTGAGCATCGGCGCCGCCGGGCAGCTCGTGACCGCCTTCGCCCTCGCCTTCGCCCTCGGCGCCCCGGTCCTCGGCATCCTGTGCGATCCGCTGCCGCGGCGCACGGTGCTCATCGCGGCGCTCGCGCTCTTCGCCCTCGTGAACGTCACCGCCGCCTTCGCGCCGGGGATCACGACGCTCCTGCTGCTGCGCATCGCGGCTGGCCTCACCGCCGCGGCCATCTCTGCGACCGCCTTCGCCGCCGCCGCGCAAGCCGCCCCCGAGGGCCGCCAGGGCGCTTTCCTGGCCATCGTCACCGCCGGGCTCACCGTCGCCCTGTTCACCGGGGTGCCGCTGGGCGCCTGGTTCGGCGGGCTCTTCGGCTGGCGCGCGACGTTCCTGCTCATCGCCGCCGTCGCCCTGCTCGCGCTGCTCACGATCGCTGCCCGGCTCCCCCACCTGCCGGGGCAGGACGGCGGCTCCCTCGCCGCGCGCCTCGCGCCGCTGCGCAGCATGCCCGTGCTGCGCCTCGTGCTCGCCGTGACGCTCGCGGGCAGCGGCGGCCTCATGCTCTACAGCTATCTCGCGCCGCTCCTCGCGCATGCCCGGGGCGGCACCTCGATGCTGCCGATGATCCTGCTGCTGATCGGCCTGATCGGCGTACCCTCCGCGCTGCTGGGCGGACGGCTCGCCGACCGCCTGGGCGGCCGGGCCTCCCGGATGAGCGTCCTGGCCGGCCACGCCCTCGCCCTCGCGCTGCTCACGATCATCATCGGCACCCGGGCGCCGCTGCCGGTGTTCCTGCTGGGCCTCGCCCTGTGGTCGGTCTTCGCCTGGGCGCTCAACCCCCCGCTGCAGGCCAGCACGATCGAGGCGGCGCCCGGGTCCCCGATGACCGCCGTCGCCCTGAACATCTCCGGGCTGTACCTCGGCACGGCCGTGGCGGGCGCCGCCGGCGGAGTCGTCGTCGAGACGCTGGGCGCGGCGTGGATCCCGCCGATCGCCGCGGCGCTGCTCGCGCTCGCGCTGCTCAGCGCATCGTTCGGGACCCGGCGGGCTCACGCTCCCGGGCGGGCCGATGCTCCAGGGCCCGAGGCGTGCACGGTCAGCTGACGCAGAAGTGGTCCTCCACCTTCCGCACCAGATCACTCAGAGCGGCCCCGAGCCGTGCGACCTCGGCCTCGCGCATCTGCCCCGATCGCTCGTCCATGTACTGGTCGCGGCGGATCTCGAGCATGACCGACTGCACCCGCGCGTCGCGCCCGTAGTGCGGCAGCGGCACGTAGGAGCCGTGGAAGGTCTGGTTGTCGCCCTGCTCGAACCCGGCGAACGCCGCGGCCACCATGTCCCGCAGCGCCGGGGTCATGTGCGGGGCCTCGTAGCCGATGCACAGCGGCGGCCTGGGCTCCTCGGTGTACAGCTCATGCGGCTCCGGATAGGTGTGGTACGAGTGCACATCGATGATGACCGCTGTCCCGTGACGGGCGAGCGCCTGCTCGACCAGCTGCGTCATCCGCGCGGAGTGCGCGTCGAAGAAGGCCATGAGCCCTGCGCGCTCCCCGGTCGCGACCTCGCGGATCACCTGCCGCTGCGAGCCATGCGTGTACAGCACGCCCATGCCGACGGCGTTCTTCTCCTCCTCGGGCCCGGGGAAGCGCTCGACGTCGACGACCAGCCGGGACAGCAGATCGATCATGACGCTGGCCTGCGTGGACGTCGCAGCGATCCGGGCCAGCCGGTCGACGCCGTGGTCCGTCATGATGCGGATCTCCTCGGCGAGCTCCGTCTCGCCGAGGCGAAACTGTCCGCGCACCGCTGCGGGCACGGCGATGCCGCCATGGGGCGCGTGGAGGATCACCGGCGAGGAGCCGGTGCGATCACGGACCTCGGTCCAGTCCTCGACCTCGATCATGGGGCGTCCTTCCGCGGCGAGGGCGGGCGCGGGCCTCGCGCGCCCGGCCCCTGTCGCTCACACGCTAGGGGGCGGCTCCGACACGCGGAGCTCTCCCGGCGGCCCGTCGATCAGCGCACCTCCCATGACAGCACCGTGATGGCATGGGCCGGGACCGTGACCGCTCCCCCGGTCACCTGCACGGTGCTCTCGCGGATGCCCAGCACGTCCGGCTGCGCGAGGCTGTTCGCGGCGAACAGATCCGGGGCGTCCGCCCCCAGCGTGTGCGCCGTGACCGTCCCGTCCAGGGGCAGGCCGTCCACGTCGAGGAGCACCTCGAGGTCCGCATCGGCGGAGCGGTTGATGATCGCGGCGAAGCGTCGGGTGCCGTCCCCGGAGGCGGAGGCGCTCACATCCAGCAGCCCCACGGCCGCGCTCGTCTCCCGGCAGTGCGCCTCGCCGCCCCAGCCCTGCTCGTGCCGGACGGGCCGGGTGACGGCGGGGCCGCAGACCCGCACGGGCAGGGGCACGGTGCCGAAGTGGTTCAGGTACAGGTCCCACACGTGGTAGGTCGCCGAGCGCACGAGACCGCCCTCGCGCACGGCCAGCAGGCCGTTGGCGTTGACGAGGTTGACGGTGTTCGCCATCGTCACCGGGACGTCGTTCCCGGCGGTCCGATGGATCGCGTGGAAGACGCCGGAGTAGAACAGCGCATCGGCCAGGGTGCGCGGCGAGTAGCGGCTGACCCGCCAGCCGTTCTCCCCGGCGACGCCGGGCGCATCGGCGGCCCCGGAGGTGTCGCGCGGGGAGATCCCGCCCTCGGCCCCGGGCTGCGGCTCCTCCCAGGTCCGCGGCTCGTAATGGCGCATGTTCCATTCGTCGAAGGCGATCTCCAGCGGGTGCTCGATCCCGTGCCGGGCGGCGGCCGCGGCGATCTTCGCGGAGAAGCCCTGGAGGACCTGCTCGAACCAGAGGGCCTGGGAGACGATCGCGTCGAACTCCTCGCGGGAGGGATCCACGAGGTGGAATCCGGCCCCGTAGGCGTGGACGGAGAACCAGTCGACGATCTCGCCGAGCTCGCGCACCACGACGTCGGTCCAGCGGTCCTCGTCCAGTCCGACGGCGACGAAGCGGATCGTGCCGTCGACGGCACGCATGAACCGCGCGTGCTCGCGCGCGTCGGCCGCGTACTGCTCGGGGCTGCGGTGGCCCATCTGCCAGGGGCCGTACACCTCGTTGCCCAGGCCCCAGATCGGCACGGGACGGGCGGGGTCGATGCCGTCGGCGGCGCGGCGGCGGGTCATCTCCGTGTCGCCGGCGTAGTTGGTGTACTCGACCCAGCGCACGGCGTCGTCGACGCTGCGGCAGCTGTGGGCGAGGTAGGGCGTGGCGCCGGTGGCCTCGCACCAGGCGAGGAACTCGGGGGTGCCGAAGCGGTTGGTCTCCTCCGAGCCCCAGGCGAGCTCGAGGCGCCGGGGCCGCTGCTCGCGGGGGCCGGTGCCGTCCTGCCACCAGGAGGCGGAGGTGAAGTTGCCGCCGGGCCAGCGCACGACCGGCATGCCGAGCTCGCGGCAGGCGTCGATCACGTCCTGCCGGCAGCCGTCGAGCGGACCGTCGGCGACGACGGAGAGCGGGGAGCCCTCGTCGAGCACGCCGCCCTCGATGTTGCCGAAGAAGGCGGATTCGAGGAAGTGGCCGTAGATCTTCCGGTCGAGGGGGCGCAGCCCGGGGGCGTCGGTGATCTCGATGCGGGCGGGGATGGTCATGATGTCCTCTCGGAGGGGCGGGTCGGGTGCGGATGGGGATGGGGCTGGTCAGCCCTTGATGCCGCTCGTGGAGACGCCCTCGATGATCCAGCGCTGGGCGAGCACGTACAGGGCGAGCACGGGGACGCTGGCGATGATCGCTCCGGCCATCATCACGTCGTAGCGGGTGCCGTTCTCCGCCTGCAGCAGCCGCAGCCCGGAGGGCAGGGTCTGCATCTCGCTGCTGAACAGGACGAAGACTGGCCACAGGTAGTCGTTCCAGCTACCCAGGAAGGCGAGGACGACGAGGGTGGCCACGGCCGGGCGGGCCAGCGGCAGCATGACGCGCGTGAAGGTGCTCCACTGCGTGCAGCCGTCGACGACGGCGGCCTCCTCGAGCTCCCGCGGGATCGCCGCGAAGAACTGCCGCAGGAAGAACACGCCGAAGGCGCCGGCCGCGCCGGGGATGATCAGCGCGGCGTAGCTGTTGAGCCAGCCCAGGGAGTTCACGATGAGGAAGTGCGGGATCAGCATGACCACGGCGGGCACGAACATGGTGGCCAGCACGACGGCCATGATGAGCGTGCGTCCCCGGAAGGGCATGCGGGCGAGGGCGTATGCGGCGAGGACGGCCAGCACGACGGTCAGGGCGCTGTGCGCGACGGCGACCAGGAGGCTGTTGCCGACCCAGCGCAGGACCGGGGTGGAGCCGTCGCCCAGGATGTGGCGGAACGCGCCGAGCGTGGGCCGCTGGGGCAGGAGGTGGAACTCGGCGGAGATCGACTCGGCCGGGGTCTTGAAGGCGGTGCCTGCCATGTACACCAGCGGCAGGGCGAAGATGCAGGTCAAGCCGATGAGCACGGCCCAGAGGGCGAGCCTGCGCGGGCGCAGGGACCTGCGGCGGGACGGGAGCTGTCGCGTCATGGGTCATGCCTTCCCGACGAGGCGGAAGATCTGGTTCACCAGCAGGCTCGCGAGGATCAGGCACAGGGCGAGGATCATGCTCATGGCGCTCGCCATGCCGATGTCGTAGGACTGCATGCCGGTCACGGCGATGTAGCCGATCGCGGTGCGGGTGCCTCCGCCGGGCTGCTCCTGCGTGATCAGCGCGGACTGGCCGTACATGTTGGCGGAGGCGATGATCGTGATGAGGACGACGAACTGCAGGACGCGGCGCATGTGGGGGATGGTCACGACCCAGAGGCGGCGCCAGGCGCCGGCGCCGTCGATGCGCGCGGCCTCGTGGAGCTCGACGGGGACGTCCTGCAGGGCGGCCAGGTAGATCACGGCGTTGAAGCCGGCCGTCCACCACACGGTCACGCCCACGAGGGAGACCCAGCCCGCGGGCAGGGAGGTGGTCCAGGCGACGTGGTCGGGCAGCCCGAGGACCCCGAGCAGATGGTTCACGGGGCCCACGCGCGCATCCAGCAGGAAGTGCCACAGGACGCCGACGACGGCGACGCCCAGCACATAGGGCGCGAAGTACACGGCGCGGAAGAAGGTGCGGCCCCGGAAGCGGAGGTTCAGCAGGAGGGCGAGCGCGAAGGGCACCGTGACCAGCAGCGGCACGGATGCCGCCGTGAAGATCGCGGTCACGCGCATGCCGCTCCAGAACTCCTCGGACAGCACGCCGCGCCCCGACAGGAGCGTCGCGTAGTTCTCGAGCCCGACGAAGCCGCCGCGCTCGAAGCCGAGGATCCACTGCCGCAGGCTCGAGAAGGCCAGCACGAGGATGGGCGTCAGCACGAACACGGCGAACAGGACCAGGAACGGAGCGACGAACAGGTACGGGGTGACGGGGTGGCCGCGGCGGATCCTCCGGGGGGCCGCGCGCTGCGGCGACGGCGCCCGGGGTCGGGGCGGGCTCAGGGGCGGAGCTGCGCTGCTCATCGGCCCTCTCCTCTCGGTGCTCCGCCTCGCGGCGGCGCGGGTCAGAACGAGTACAGCTCGCGGTTGCGGTCGAGCATCTCCTGCGCGGTCCTCGCGGCGGCGGCGAGCGCGGCCGCCGGCTCCTCCTCGCCGAGCACGGCCCGGCTCACGGCCCTCTGGTAGCTGTCCGCGGCGATCTCCCGGGAGCCGGGGACCTGCTGCAGGAACAGGAAGCTGTTCAGGGACGTCTGCTCGGCGAGCGGGGCCTGGCGGCTCCCGGTGAAGGCGGCGTCCTCGCGGGCCGAGGCGCGAGCGGGGATGTTCCCGGAGCCGGCCCAGGTCGCCGAGTTCTCGCTCATCCAGGAGATGAACATGCGGGCGGCCTGGCCGCGGTCCTCCTCGGCATCGGCCTGCTTGGTGAGCGTGAAGTGGTGGGAGTTCGCGAACACGCCGGGCGCATCGCCGATCTGCGGGAAGGGACTCAGCCCGTAGTCGAGCCCCTCCGCGGTGTCCTCGAGGTCGTTGATCATCCACAGCAGCTCGTGGATGATCGCGGAGGAGCCGTTCTTGAAGGCGGTGGACAGCTCGGTCGCATCGGCGGGGCTCGTGCCGGAGGCGACGATGTCCCGCATCCAGGTCAGCGCCTTCACGCCGGGCTCCTCGCCGAAGGTGACCGTGCTGAGGTCCTCGGAGTAGAGGCTCCCGCCGAACTGGCCGAGCAGGCTGACGAAGATCTGCCAGGTGCCGGGCGAGACCCAGTACGGGTTCGCGACCCCGGCCGCCTGGAGCGCCGCGACGGCGGCGTCGAACTCCTGGCCGGTGGCGGGTCCGGTCTCGAGCCCGGCGGAGCCCAGCAGCTCGGTGCTCCAGTACTGGGCGAGGGTGAACATGTCCAGGGGGATGCCGTAGCGGTGGTCCTGGAAGACGCCGCCCTTCCAGACCACGGGGGTGTAGTCGTCCTCGGTGAGGCCCAGGGACTCGGTGAGGTCGTCCAGCGGAAGGATCGTGCCGCGGGCCGCGAAGCTCGCGAGCTGGTCGAGGTGCATCGCGACCACGTCGGGGCCGCTGCCGGCGTCGGTCGCGGTGACGACCTTGGAGTACAGGTCGGGCCATTCGAGGGAGGACTGCTTGACGGTGATCGCCGGGTTGGCCTCGGTGAACTCGGCGACGAGCTGCTTCATGTAGGGGCCGTCGCCGCCGGTGAAGCCGTTCCAGAAGGTGATGGTGACCTCGGGGCCGTCGTAGGTGCCGGAGAAGGCCTTCTTCGGACCGGCGGGCTGGTCCGGGGAGCCTCCGATCGAGGTCCCGCCGGAGCAGGCGGCGGCCGTGAGCGCCGTGGTGGCGGCTCCGGCTCCGGCGAGCAGGGCGCGCCGGCCGATGCCGGCCCCACGGGGCGGGGAGGTGGGGGTCCGATGCTGCGGGACGGTCATGATGCGGTCCTTTCGAAGGATCCGAGCGAGGTGTCGTAGTCCACGCCGCCCACCGGGTACATCGAGGTCATCCAGTGATAGAAGTTGTCCCCGCGGTCGCGGAGGCGGCGGTACAGCAGGGCCAGGTGCGCGTCGCGCTCCCGGCGGCATTCGGGGAAGCCGTAGCGGTTGGTGAGCTCGTGGGGGTCCGCGCGGAGGTCGTAGAACTCGTTGACGGATTCGGGGTTGACGATGAGCTTGTACCGGTCGGTGACGAGCATCCGCTGCGGGTAGGGGAAGTGGTGGCCGTGGAACTCGGCGACGTAGTCGCTGCGCCACTGCGGATGCTCGCCGCGCAGGATCGGCAGGAGGCTGGTGCCGTCCGGGGTGCGCTCGGGCGGGGTTCCGGCGAGCTCGTCGATCGTGGCGGTGAGGTCGATGAGGTCCGCGAACTCGGCGCGGTGCTGGGCGGGGCCGCCGCCCGGGGGCCGGACCACGCCGGGGACGCGGTAGATGTCCTCGTACATGGCCGGGCCCTTGTCGTGCAGGCGGTGGGATCCGGTGAACTCGCCGTGGTCGGCACTGAAGAACACGGCCGCGTCGTCGTAGACGCCCAGCTCGCGGGCGACCTCGACGATCCGCCCGATCTCGTGGTCGATCATCGTCACGTACCCCCAGTAGGCGGCGATCAGCTTCCGGCTGGTCTCCTCGCCGAGGGTGTCGAAGGTCCAGTGGGCGGAGTAGTTGGCCTGCACGGGGGGTTTGCCGAGGAACGTCTCGGCGATGGAGGCGGGCAGCTCCACCTCGTCCGGGTCGTACATGTCGAAGTACTCGGCGGGCAGGTTGTAGGGCAGGTGCGGCCCGAAGAAGTGGGTGGCGAGGAAGAACGGCGTGCCGTCGCGGTAGTACGTCTGCGCGTACTCGCGCAGCTGAGCGATCGCGAGGTCGCCGAGGAACCGCTCGAAGGTCGCCTCGACGCCCTGCTCGAGGCGGGCGGCGAGGAGGTTGCCGCGGCCGCCGTTGGGGAAGGTGCCCCGGATCTCGTCCCGCAGCCGGTACGGGGGCAGGCCCTGCGCGGCGAGCCATTCCTGGTAGGCGGGCAGGTCCACGGGGTTGTGCCAGCCGTGCATGTGGAGGGCGTCGAAGCCGCAGTCCTGCGCGGTGCGGTGCAGGCCCACGTGCCATTTCCCGGCGAGGCCCACCCGGTAGCCGCGTGCGCGCAGGTCCGCGCTGACGGTGCGGTGGCCGGGCTCGAGGTCCTCCTTGTAGCCGACGTTGCGCTCGTAGTTGGCGAGCAGCTGGTGGCGGAAGGGCGACTGCCCGGTGAGGAGGCTCGCGCGGGCGGGGGTGCAGATCGCGGTGGGCGTGTAGAAGCGGTCGAAGACGGTGCCCTGGGCGGCGAGGGAGTCCAGCCATGGCGTCCGGACGACCTCGTTGCCGTAGCAGGGGAGGGTGTCGACGCGGTGCTGGTCGGTGAGGAAGAAGAAGATGTTGGGGCTGGTCATGAGGAGATCCGTCCCGTCAGGTCGCGGGTGGTGCGGGCGGCGGGGATGCCGAGGGAGATGCCGGGGTCCCGCAGGATCAGGGCGATCGCGCCGAGCGCGCCGTCGACCTGCCTGATCCGGCCGGTGCGCAGGGTGATCCGGTGGGCGCGGGCGGGCATGAGGTTGCGGGCGAAGGTCGTCTCGAGGGGGCCCATGAGGTGCGGTCCGAGGTCGGTCAGGTCGCCGCCCAGGACGACGCCCTCGACGTCGAGGGCGGTGCACACGTTGGCGAGGACGGCGCCGATGCGCTGGCCGGCCGCGGCGACCACGTCCCGGCGGCGGGCGTCGCCGGCGTCGAGGGCCTCGCGCAGGTCGGCGAGGTCGTGATGGGCGGTGGCGGCGAGGATCCGCTCCCGCGAGACGTAGGCCTCGAGGCAGCCGCGCTTGCCGCAGCGGCAGGCGGGGCCGGCGGGGTCCAGGGTCATGTGGCCGAACTCCCCGGCGGTGCCGTGGGCGCCGTCGAAGATCGCGCCGCGGGCGATGAGGGCGCCACCCACGCCGTCCATGAGGCGCAGGTAGGCGAAGCTCTCGAGGTCGCGACCCGCTCCCCAGACGGACTCGGCGAGCCCGGCGAGGCGGGCGTTGTTGTCCGCGCGGACCTCGCGGGCGATGTGCGTGGAGAAGGTGTCCGTGAGGGAGGCGGCGATCTCGTCGCGGCCGGGGATGCGCCCGGGAACGCCCAGGCCGACGGCGATGACGGTGCGGTCGCGGAGAGCTTCGAGCCTGCCGATGAGGGCGAGGGCGCTGCGGACACGTCGGGGCCAGGGGGTGTCGTGCTCGTAGCTGGCCGAGGCCGTGCCCTCGATGCCGTGGGCCTCGTTCTTCGCGGTGATGGTGACGCGCCGATGCCCGAACTCGACGCCGAGGATCACGGCGCCGGTGACGCTGAGTGCGAGGCGCTCGGGTGTGCGGCCCACGCCGCGTCGGACGGGGACGGCTCCGGCGCCCTCGACCCTGCCCTCCCCCATCAGCCGCGTCGCGGCCGCGGAGACCGTGGCGCGCGACAGCCCCGTCCGCCGCACCAGCTCGGCGCGCGTGGACGGGCCCTGCAGGCGCAGCGCCCGCAGGATCTCGTGCTCGGCCCCGCGCAGGGGCTTCGTCGTCCCGTTCGTCATCCCGCCAGCATGGGCGCCGGGCCGGATCCCGGCAACGACATGCGCGGACTTCTGTCGAGCGATCGACGAAATGCGTCGGAACGGCCGGCCCGGGCGTCCCGCACCGCACCGATCCCCCATGGCCGCGGTCGCCCGCGGGCCCCTCCGAGGCCGCGACGAGCACGGCGCCGCGGCGTCGAGCTGCAGGTGCTGTCAGAGGGTCCGATGCTCGGCGTCGGGGTCCTGCGGCCCTTCGGTGTCGGCGGTGCGCTCGGGGATCCACGGGTCCTCGTCCTCGTCGACGGGGACGTCCGGGTTCACGAGGCGCGACTCGAGGGATTTCGAGTAGATGGGCTTCGGCTCGGACTCGACCGTGATCGTGCCGTCGATGTCCTGCCACTCCCCGCCTGCGACGGAATACTGGCCCGCGAACTCCGTGGTCAGCGTGACGTCGTACCAGCCCTCATGGTCGTAGGTCGCCGTCACCTGCGTCGACGGGTACGGCTTCCCGGGCTTCGTCGTGGTCACCGTGTTCCCGTCCCCCAGGTCCCACCGGTACTCGACCGGAACCGCCCGGATCCGGACCGGGACGCCGAGCACCGTCGATTCCAGGGTCTGCTCCCCCTCCTCCGCATACAGGACGTTGTCCATGTGCACGGGCAGCCAGCCCCGCTCCGGTCCGGCATGGGCGACCGGTGCCGCGACAGGCAGCTCGGCGAAGTCCGCTCGCGTGACCGTGATGATCACCGGCTGGCCACCCGGCGTCACCGCGCCGCCCGGCACCTGCAGGAGCGCGGAGTTGCACCGCGGATCCAGCTCCGAAGATGCCCCCTTCACCCGGTCGTGCCGGGTGCCGACCTGTGCCGTCGGAAGCTGCGCGTACTCCTCGACCCTCCCGTTGGCAGCGATGCTCGTCGTCGAGATCCCGCAGGTCAACATGACTCCCGCACATCCCCCAGCCCTGCCGTCGCTTCCCCCGCCATAATCCACGCACGACAGGTCCTTGCCGAGCGTCTTCCAGTCGTAGGAGAAGCGAGACGGGTTGCCCATAGAAGAGACCTTGCCAGAATTTTTCATAGATCCTCCAGCGGGCACTGGATTTTCATACGCATCAGATCCGAGACGCCCCACGACCCCACACGTTCCAGACGCCTGATCACAGTCATCCTCCAGACTGTCGCCCAGTCCAAGCGCCGAACCTTCGGTCGGCCCCAACGGTAGAGACTCTGCATACCCAACGCCGGACACATTGGCCACGAGAAGCAGCAGCAGGAGGAGGGTGACGATATTGATGGACCTACGCTGGATCAGCATCATCCATCACTGCCGCTCCGCTTATAGGAAAGCTCATCAACCTTCCATCCGTCCGCATGCCAACTCATCGCGCCGGCCGAACCGTAGACCAACCCGTCAAGCCCTTTGTCTGCTGCATCCTCCGCAGAAACAAACTCAAACTCGTAATAGACCATATACTCTACACCCGACTCTTCTACCGATCGCAGATCGAGTTCCTTCACCTCCACACTCGACCACAGATCGCCAGTTGCCAGATTATCTGCCACCTGGTCTTCGAATCTGATACAGGCCTCGCAAGTATCTGTGCGCAACGTAGCCAAGGTGCTCACATCTCCTGTCTGCCCAGCAACTGCCGCATTCGCCCAGTAGAACGCGAACGCCTGCTGGGCCCCCTCGTCCGAGTGCTCCTTCATCTTCGGGTAGTCGGCCGGATCCGGGAGTGCGACGGACGGCGTCGAGGGCTCCTCGCTCTCGGTCGGGGTCTCGGCTTCTGCGTCGCCCCCGCCGTCGGAAGCGGGCGATGTCTCCGCGGCGTGAGTCGTCGGGGTTGCTGGGCCGTCGGGGTCATCCTTCGGACTGCAGGCGGCACCGCTCAAGGCAAGAGCGGCGACCGCTGCAGCGATGACCGCACGGCGCCTGAACCGGGCCGAGGAAGCTCCGGCTGGGGCGGGGCGAGCGAGGGAGGGAATCACCGAGGTGCTCCTGGGGGTGAGGGGCCGTGGGGAACGGGATGTCTCGTGAACCTAGCCCACGGAGCCCGTGCTCGTCATGAGATCGCCCCTGATGTGGATAACTCTGCCCGCCACCCCTCGGCCTGCTCATGACGCCTCCTGCGCGAGGGTGCACCATAGGCGCATGAGAATCGCAGTGACAGGTGGCTCCGGCAAGCTGGGACGGACGGTGGTCCGCGACCTCCGCGGCCACGGGCACCAGGTCGTGAACCTGGATCAGGCGGGCGAGCGCGGCCCGGGGTTCGTGCGGATCGATCTGCGCGACGCCGGGCAGGTGCTCGATGCGCTGACCGGCATCGACGAGCAGGCGCCGGGCGGCTTCGACGCGGTCGTGCACCTCAGCGCGATCCCCGCCCCCGGGCTCGCGACGAACTCGGCGACCTTCCAGAACAACATGCTCAGCACCTACAACGTGCTCACGGCCGCGCTGAAGGCGGGGATCCGCAACATCGTGACCGCCTCGAGTGAGACGGTGCTGGGCCTCCCCTTCGACACCCCGCCGCCGTACATCCCCGTGGACGAGGAGTACGAGGCCCGGCCCGAATCCCACTACTCGCTCTCCAAGCACCTCGAGGAGCAGCTGGCGATCCAGCTATGCCGCTGGAACCCGGACCTGAAGATCATCGCGCTGCGCTTCTCCAACGTCATGGACGAGCAGGACTACGCCCGCTTCCCCGACTTCGACGCCGATGCCTCCCTGCGCAGGTGGAACCTGTGGGGCTACGTCGACGCCCGCGACGGCGCCCAGGCGGTCCGCCGCTCCCTCGAGCACGAGGCCACCGGCTTCGACCGCTTCATCGTCGCCGCCGCGGACACCGTCATGTCCCGCGACAACCGCGAGCTGGTCGCCGAGGTCTTCCCCGACGTCCCTGTCCGCGGCGACATCGCCGGGAACGGGACGCTGCTGTCGATCGACAAGGCGCGGCGGATGCTGGGGTACGCCCCGGAGCACAGCTGGCGGTAGGAGCCTCCCGCACAGCGAGGATCATCGCCCCCGCTCTCACCCCGCGGGGAAGAACCTCTCCCGCAGCAGTCGCGACTGCACCTCGTCGCCGTTGCGCCGGTCGAGGGCGGCCGCGAGAGCGAGAGCGTCCTCGCGCAGCCGCGGGCCGCGCTCGTCCTGCGGCGCATTCGCGAGCAGGCCCCGGGCCGCCCCGGCGAAGGTGTCGAGATGGGACGGGTCCCCCGGGGTCACGTCGGCGAGCGCCGCGTCGACCGCCCAGTCCAGCGCGTCCGGGACCCGGGCGGCGAGCTCGAGGACCACGGACCGCGGCAGGTCGCCGAACTCGTCGAGATCCCGGTCGACCTGCTCGAGCTGCGCGAGGACATCGGCCGCGTCCTGGTCCACGGGCCGGCCCTCCCGCAGCGCGGCCCAGGTGGACCAGGCGTGCGCGGCCCGCAGCTGGGCGGGGTCGTGCGAGCTCTGCAGCACATCCGCCACGAGCCCCGGGACGGCCCCGGGATCCAGCGGCGCGAGGATCCGCGCCAGGTCGAGGTGCACGTCGAAGGGGTCGACGCCCTCCGATTCGTCGCCGAGCAGGACCTGGACCTCCTCGAGCAGGGGACCGATCCCGTCGACCTCTCCCAGATGGGCCGCCCGGGCGAGCTGCGCCACCGCGATCGGCGTCGCCGGCTGTCCCGTCACGGCACGCAGAGCTGCCTCCGCGGTGATGATCGCGCCGATGCGGTCCAGCGGGATCGACGGCTGGTCCAGCGCGATGAGGACCACCGGGAGGAAGAGCCTCGCGGCGGCTTTCTCGAGTGCCGGGTCGACTCCGTCGGGTGACTGCGCCTGGGCGTGCTGCGCCTCCGCGTAGCACAGGACAAGCGCCGCGTGGTCCCCCGAGGCGTGGGCGCGCATCGCACACATGAGCTGGGCGATGAACTCCGCCACCGGCATCCTCAGCTCGCGGCTGCGGGTGATCGTGCTGGCCACGAGAGCCTCGACCTCCTCGTCGGAGTCGGCCTGCAGGACCGACATCGCCTGCCCGTACAGCTCCAGGTAGCGGTCCTTGAGGGCGAAGGGCACCTCGTCGATCGTCACCGGCGAGGTGCGCCGCGGGATCCAGCCGGCGCGCAGGATCCGCTCGGCCCGCTCCTCGGGGTCGGCGTCGACCCCGGGCGTCGCGGGCCCGGCCCAGGGCAGGTCGGCGAACCAGAAGCCCTGGACCTCCCGCATGTGGATGTCGGTCGCCCCGCGCGCGTCGTGCGCCGCGGCGGCCTCCTCCGCCAGGGCACGCAGCAGCATCGCCTCCTCCCCGGTCGGATCCTCGAGCCCGCGGCTGCGCGCGAGGGCGGCGTGGAGCCGCCACTCGACGGCATCGAGCGGGCTGTTCTCCAGCCCCACGTCGGCGGCGACCCGGGCGTCCTCGGGCCGATGCTCGAGCACGACCAGCAGGTCCTCGATCACGGCGATCCGGGCGAGCTGGTCGATGCCGAACTGGGCCACCAGCTCGTCGCCGATCCGGGCCGTGAGGTCCTTCCGTCCGGCGCGCGCCCACAGGGAGCCCAGCAGGGCACGCAGCAGCACGAGCTGGGTGAGGTCCTCCCGGCCCTCGTCGATCGGGCCCGGCGGGACGCCCATCGCCGTGAACCGGCGCATGAGCGTCTCCGCGGCGAGGGCCGGCTCGAAGGCCTCGAGGATCGCGACCTCGCGGGTGACGGTGTTGGCGTCGAACGGCGGCCAGTCCGGGCTGCCGATGCCCTGCCACCGGTCCAGCAGCGCGTAGGCGCGGTCCTGCTCGCCGAACTCGGCGGCGAGGCTCGCGCGCGCCAGCGTCACGTGCGAGAGGTCGAAGCCGTGGGCGATGGTCTGCTGCTCCACGAGGTCGACGATCCGTTCGAGCTGCGCGCGCGGCAGGGACGGATCCTCTCCCACCGTGACGACCAGGTCCGCCACCGCACCGAGGAACCTCGTCACGTTGCCGGGGTGGATGTGGTCGCCGTAGCGGCCGACGATCTGCATGAGACGCGCGTACGCGTCCAGGGCCTCCCGCGGCATGCCGCCCAGGCTGTAGACGGAGTACTGGCCGAATCGCCCGCTCGCCGCGAGGTGCGGCACGCCCTCCGCCTCGCACGCGGCGATCTGCTCCTCCCAGGCGCGGACCTGGTCGAGGTCGTCCGGCATGTCCCAGATCTCGCTGCTGCGGTCGATGAGCGCCCGCACGCGCTGCGCCTTCTCGCCGGTGAGGCCGGGGACCTCGTCGTATCGGATCATTCTCGTCTCCTACTGTCGATGGCTCGGGGGTCGATGTCGGGTCAGGATGCCGCGAGCAGCAGCGATTCCAGGGCGCCCGCCAGGAGCGCCTGCTCCTCGGCGCGCAGACGGATGCCGGCCTGCAGCAGGCTCAGCAGGTGCAGGGCGCGGATCGCCTCGTCGCGCGTGGCGGGAGCGAGGGTTCCTCCGAGGGCGCGCACCGCCTCGGCGCGCAGGTTCAGCACGAGGGTCGGCCGAGGGTCCTCCGGCACCTCCTGCGTGCCGGGAGCCCCGCCGCCGAGCAGGTCGGCCCACGGGTCGTCCTCGACGTCCTCGAACACGAAGCCCGCGGCGCGCCCGGGCACGTGCAGCACGAGCTGGGAGGCGGGACGGAAGGCGCGCACGTCGACCGCCACGCCGTGCGCATCCAGCACGCCCCGGCCCGCCGTCGCGATCCGCTCGGCGAGCGCGGCGTCCTCGCCGCGCGGCCGGGGCAGGTCTCCCAGCAGGCGCGGCAACTCGAACTCGCGGGCGGTCAGCCGCGTCTGCGCCCGGTCGTACGCGCGCAGCATCGCGGCACCGTTCGTGTAGGCGCCGTTGACCAGCAGCTCGCCCTGCGCCTGCACGAGCGGGGCATAGGTGCTGAAGTCCCGGTCCTGCGTGGTGAAGGTGATCCGCGCGGGCATCTCGACGAGGAGCATCGGACCGGCGCTGGTCTCCCAGGTCAGGTGGCGGGCGACGAACTGCAGCATCTCCGGGTGCGCGACGGCGAGGGCGAGCAGGCCCTGCCCGTGCACGTCCACGAAGCGGCCGAAGACCTCGGGGTCTCCGGCGGCGAGCCGTTCGATGCCGGCGCGCACCTGATGGCCGATCTCCTCGCGCGCCGTGGCGAGCGACCCGGACTCGTGCAGCGACTCGCGCGAGGCCGTGAGGCTGAGCGATCCCGCCTCGACCGCGACCCGGGCGAAGGTGACCCATTCCGGGACGAGCTGGGTGTTGTCCGCGGCGACGAACATGCCGTGGGAGTGCACCCGGTCCCCGGCGCGACCCCGCCCGGGCGTCGCCTCCCCGGTCACGAACGCGGTGCCCCGGATGCCCAGCATCGGCACGTCCAGCGGGATGCTCGCCAGCGGCGCGAAGCCGAAGGTGTCCTCGCACCACGCGGCCGCGGCCTCCTCGGGAAGGGTCCACGGCGCCGCGTCCCCGCTCACCCGGACCGGGGGCCGCGGGTCGCCGACCACGGCGAAGGTGATCGGGACGGTGAGGAGGCTCGCGAACTCGCGGGCCAGGCGGAGAACACGGTCCGCGCCCACCCACTCGGCCTCGTCCGGCCGCGCGTGCACCCGCACCACCGTGCCCGGTTCCTCGAGCGGATGCGGCGCGGGTGCGACGGTGAAGGTGCCGTCGCCGTAGCCGATCCAGCGCATCGTCGAGGCCTGCGGGTCGCGGGCGCTGCGGGAGATCACCTCGATCTGGTCCGCGACGAGGAAGCAGGACAGCAGGCCGATCCCGAACTGCCCCAGGTACTCGCGACGGGCCGCCGCGAGCTCCTCGCGCTTGCTGGAGGTGCCGATAGTCGACAGCAGACTCCGCGCATCGGCCTCGGTGAGGCCGATGCCGTAGTCACGGACGGTGACAGACCCCGCGGCCGGATCGACGACCAGCTCGATGGGCGGCACCTCCTCGCCCCGCGCGACGACGGCGTCCCGTCCGTTCTGGATCAGCTCGCGGACGTACACGCGAGGGCTCGAGTACAGGTTGTGCGACAGGATCTCGACGATCCCGCGCAGGTCGACCTGGAAGTTCTCAGGGGTTGCTGGCATGGGGGAAGGGTATGCCGGGGGTAGGGGCGGGTGTGGTGAATCGCGCTGAGGTGCATGCGGAGCTCGCGCTCCCGATCGTCACCACCTCGAGACCTGAAACGGCCCTCGTCCGTCCCCACGCATGGGCACAATCGGGACGTCACCAGGGGGACGTCCAAGGAGGACCGCAATATGGCCGGGTACGCCGTCATCGATCTCGAGACCACGGGGCTCTCGCCCGCGAAGCATCATCGGATCCCGGAGATCGGAGTCGTGGAGTCTCGGAGACCGGGGAGATCGAGCGTGAGCTGGGCGATGCGCATGCGACCGCCCTGCTGCTGGGCTACTACCTGTCCCTCCTCGACGGCAGTCGCATCCTGCCCTGGCAGGACGAGTACGACATGAGCGCGCAGCTGCTATTGCCCACGCACGCTGCCGGCCGGTCACCGCGTCTGCTGACCAGGAAATCGGCGCGTTCCGTGCCGGCGGACAGCTGGCTGGACAGGTTCCTCTCCCGCATGCCGCGTACTGTCGATGCTCGCGTGGACTCCTACCTCAAGACCCTCGAACGGGCGTTGCTGGACGGAGTGCTCGCCGAGCACGAAAAGAATGAGCTGGTGGACGTCGCGGCCGCGCTGGGACTGTCCCGCGGGGCGGTCCTGGAACTGCATGCCGGCGATCTCGAGGCGATGGCGGAGGTCGCGCTGGACGACGGGATCGTCACCGATCAAGAACGCGCGAACCTGGACGAGATGGCCGCGGTCCTGGGCCTGCGACGGATCGACTTGGAGCGTGCGCTCGCGAACGTGACCGCGCGGAGGGCCGATGCTGCGCCGGCAGGGGATGACGGGCATACCGCAGACCTGCGTCTGGGCACCGCCGGGGCCGCTCTGCAGCCCGGGGATCGGATCGTCTTCACCGGGGTGATAGCCCGGGAGCGCACCGCCTGGGAGGGACTCGCCTGCAGCCTCGGCTACGTCCCCGGTGGAGTCACCAAGACGACGAAGCTCGTCGTCGCCTCCGGCCCGAACTCGCAGTCCGGCAAGGCCGCGAAGGCCCGCTCCTGCGGGATCCCGATCATCACCGAGCAGGCGTTCGCGCGGATGGTGGGGCCGTGACCGCGGCGGCCGCGGCCGGTGCTTGCGGCATTGCTCCTACGATGGGCTCACCAGCTGGGGCCGAGGGAGAGGACCATATGACCGCGAAGCCACCGATCCAGGTCGTCGGAGCGATCACCGTCCGTGACGTACCCGCGCCCGCTGCTAGATCTAGCGCAGCCAATTTCAAAAAGACGACCTGTCGAAACGGAGTTTCTTTGAAACTATATCCAGATTGACATTGCGCAACGCAATTATTCACGAGAATGATCCAACGTTTAACGATGCCGATGTCGCGACAGTTTCTGTGCAAATCGTATCCGGCCCGGTAAGCCCAGAGTGGAGCGCCGGTACTCTATGAAAGGAATTGACATGAACTGGCTAGACGAATACTCGGAGCACCCCCTATGGCAAGCCGTCGACGACGCCCGCGGACCGTCGGGTCGCCCGCCGGACACCCTAGGCGGCGATTACCCCGACCTCACCAAAGCCCTCATCGAAAGCCTCAAGGAATATCAAGACTACCCTCACCCGGCAATCACCCCTCGACTACTTGATGACACACTATCTGCAGTTAACGCCGTCCTGACGCCAGGGCCGATACATCGAAGGACCACGCCTTCAGGCAATAAGGCTCCTGCCGACACCTCTGACCCCGTGGAGCAACTGGCAAGTACGGTACGGCAGTGGGCAATCGCGAAGCGACGGGACGCGCACAGATCTCCTCGCGAAGCATTCCGACTAGAAAAAATAGCGTCAAGGTCGCTCGAACGCGTCGATAAATTTGTTTCACAACAGGAGTCGCGCCTCGATTCGCGAGATCTAAAATCTCTCGAAATTCTCGAAGATGCCAGAGCTCGAGCGAATCAAATCACCCTCGAATCACAAGCGTTGGCCGAGCGCGAAATCAGCAAGGCGGCCGCACGACTCGCCAAAATTGAAGACCTGGCCAATACTGCAGCTGTAACCATCGAGCAGCAGAAGACCCGACTGGACGAAGCGTTAAATTCCCATCAGGAGTCGTTCAATAGAAGCCAAGAGCTTCGCAATAATTCATGGACTGCAACCCTAGAGCGGAGTGAATCTGAAATTCGAGAACACATCGCCCGAATGGGGGAAAACGAAAAGCGGTCGCTCATGGTCCTTTCCGCGATTGGAGTCAACTCAACGGCCACCGATTATGGCAATCATGCGAATCAACAAGCCAAGATTGCCAACAGCTGGAGATTCGGCGCGCTGCTGGCCTACTGTCTCGCAGCTTGCCTCTTTGTTGTTCCCACCGTGGCGCTTTACCTGAAGCCGGAATCGGGAATCGATTGGTGGCAGTTAGTGATTCAGCGGATCGGAGCACCGGGTGGAGTTGCCGCAGTCGGATACTTCCTCTCCAGGGAATCCGGTCAGCATCGAGCACAGGAGAGGCTGTCTCGCCAGATCCAACTAACCCTAACTGCAATTGAACCGTTTATTGCAACTCTGCCTGGCAAGCAAAAAGAGCAAATTCGAGTCGAAACGGCTCGAAAAATTTTCGCGCTCTCCGATAAAATCATCTTCAAGGGGGCGTCAAAGCGCTCGCCATCACTACACCCGCATTCGCAAGCGGCGGAGAATGTAACGTGACATATTCTTGGCCTCTATTTGTCGACACCCTTAATTCTTATTGGTGGATTCCATGACCCCGGCTAGAGATGCGAATCGTAAGCTACTGCGGTCCCCTATCCACGTCGTTGGGGCGATCATCGTCCGTGAGGGCCTCATCTTCGCCGCCCGCCGCGCCGCCGAGCGCAGCGCCGGCGGCCTGTGGGAGTTCCCCGGCGGGAAGGTCGAGCCGGGCGAGGTGCCGCAGGAGGCGCTGCGCCGTGAGCTGCGCGAAGAGCTGGGGATCGACGTGCGCGTGGGCGAGCTCGCCGCCCGGTACACGACCCCTGTCGGCACCGAACTGATCGACCTTGCCTGTTACTGGGCGGAGCTCACATCCGATACCCCCGTGACCAGCACGGATCACGACCGCATTGGCTGGTTCGAGGTAGAGGAGCTGGCGGGCCTGGAATGGTCCCCGGCGGATGTGGCGATCATCGGTGAGACGTTCACAGGCGTCGCCGTGAAGGGCAACGACGCCTGAGCGGGACCCCGGACTGTACGAGCTGCCGGTGACCACGGGTCTCATGATGGGGACGTTGGATCCTGCTGCGCGGGGGCGGTCCGCGAAGGGGTGGCGTGGATGCTGGCCCGAAGGACAGACGCCCCGCTCGTGCCACTCAAGACGCCCGAGGCCGACTACTCGCCGACGACTCTGTGCCGCGACCATGCGATCAACCAGGAACTTTTCCATGGAGGACCGCGGAGCGCGACGGGCGTGACGGTCCCCAGCAGCCTGTGCTACCAGCACCACCGGGAACAGGGCTCCCAGGTCGTCCTCCTCTTCGTGCAGTGCGCCGAGACGGGCGCCATCGGCTCGGAGCCGTGCGCCTGCCTCGGCACTGCCCAAGTTCCGGAGCTGCGAAGGCTCGAAGCCCATGCAGATCGCGTGGAAGCTCGAGCGTCAGGCGCCCACCAAGCTGTACCTGGAGGCTCGAGCCGCCGCGTAGAGCTCTCGCACCTCGAGTGTTCCCGGCACGAGCGTTCATCACCCTGAGGCGCTCTCAGGAAGCAAGAATGGCAGGCACGCCACCCGGCGGCCCGGATAATCTCGGCATCTGTCTGACCGGAGTAGCCCGTCGGCCACAGTAAAAGGGCTCTTCAGAGTTGGGTGTGGGCGCGCCGGCGATGCGCGGTAGCTGGGGGTGGACGTCGAGGTCCTCGATGATGAGCGGACTTCTACCCCCGCTGATCTCAAGGACCTCGACGATGCCCAACTCTGCGTGCACCTGCCCGGACATGCTTGACCGCTGCGAGCGATGCGACCTCCTCCTCGGTGTCCCCGGCCTCCATCTGGTGGCCGTCTCGAAGGCCCGGGCGGGGCTGGTCCTCGAGGTCGAGTCCTGCGACCCGGTGACGGGATGTCCTGGCTGCGGGGTCATCGCCACTGGTCACGGCCGGCTCATGGTCGAGATGATCGACGCCCCCCCCTGGGCGGGCCGGCCGGTCAGGATCCGGGGGCGGAAGCGCCGGTGGATCTGTCACAAGGGCCTCTGCGCGGTGACGACGTTCGTCGGGCAGAACCCGGAGGTCTGTGCTCCGCGGGGCCTGCTGAGCACGCGCGCGATCCGCTGGGCGATCGGCCAGCTCCACTGCGAGGGAGCGACGGTCCAGGGCCTCGCCCGCCAGCTCGGCATGACGTGGAACCCGCTCTGGTCGCAGGTCCGGCCCGTCCTGGCCCGGGCCGTGGAGGACCCGGCCCGGTTCGAGGGCGTGCGGTTCCTGGGCGTGAACGAACACATCTGGCATCACCGTGATCCGTGCCACCGGCGCCCGAAGGAGCTCACCGGGATGGTCGACCTGCCCCGGAGCACCCACCCCGTTGTTGCTCGATCTCGTCCCGGGGTGGTCCGGGACGGTCTATCGCGACTGGCTGGACGCGCGAAGAGATCAGTACCCCGACGAGATCCAGATCGCGACGCTGGACCCGTTCCAGGGATACAAGAACGCTATCGATGACCAGCTCGAGGACGCAACCTGTGTGCTCGATGCATTCCATATCGTCAAGCTCGCCGGCGCCGCGGTCGATGACGTCCGCCGCCGCATCCAGCAGGAGACTCTCGACCACCGCGGACGCAAGGGCGATCCTCTCTACGGGATCCGGCACGTCCCCCGCGCCGGCCGAGAACGCCTCACTGAGCGGCAGCAGGCCCGGGTGGACGTAGCGTTCGCAGCTCGTCCCGGACACGTCGCGGTCGAGGTCACCTATCACTGCGCCCAGCAGGTTCGAGAGGTGTTCCACCAGCCCACGACCGCCGCGGGTCACCGACTCGCCGAGAAGCTGATCACGTCCCTGCCGCCCTGCCCGATCCCGAGATCTCGAGGCTGGGGAAGACCCTGCGCCGCTGGAAGACAGCGTTCCTGGCCTACTTCGACACGCACGACGCGAGCAGCGGTGGCGCCAAAGCTATCAACGACATCATCGAATTCGGCCGCCGCATCCCCCGCGGCTTCCGCAACTTCGAGCACTACCGCCTCCGAACGCTCCTCATAACCGGCGGACTCGACACCTCACCCCACACTCAGCTCTGAAGAGCCCTAAAACTCCACCGAAACTCGCCGGCCACTTGAGGAAACGAGGTATGTGGATCGCAGGCGGACGTCGTCCGCAGGCAGGAATGTCGGCCCGGATGCGCATGGTCCAGCCATGACGACTTCACGGATCGACCCCGCCGACCACCGATTCGAGCAGTTTCTCGCGTCCGGGGACAAGCGTCAGGTCATGGCACGCCGTCGCGACTCAGGGGCGCTAGTGTTCCTGGCGCCCGGCTCCAAGGACCAGCACAACGCGGCCGAGCTCCGCTGCCTCCTACCGAACTGCTTCGTCGACATCATCCTTCGGGAGGGCACGAAGCGTCTGCACTACGCGCACCGAAGCGCTCCCGCTCACAGCGGGAATGCCCCGTGGCTCTTTGGCGTCGCCGCCGTCCTCGAGGCGGCTGTGCACTCGCGCGTCCCGGAAGCGCAGGTGGGATTCCGTCAGATGATCGATACCGAGGTCGGTGAGGGAGATGTCGTGCTCGTGGACGTCGATCTCCCTGCCGGAGATCCGATCTGCCTCGTCGTGATCGCCGTGAACCTGACGGATCATCGCCTGCAGGAGCTACGAGGCATCGCCCAGGAAGGCGGCCGCATCGTCCAGTGGGTTCTCGTCGCTCGTCTGTTCCGCCCTGCGGGACCTCACGGCAGGGTGAATATCCCCGACGTCGCGAAAGCCATCCTGTGCTCGCAGGGAGACGTTCTCGGAGTCCACGCCCAGACGCAGCTCGTAGGGACTCGGGTCAGCGCTGGCAGAACGGGCCAGCGCCCCGCGTTGCGGGCAACTATCGGCGCCCTCGAGCTGTGCCCCATCACGGACCTCGAGGTCGATCCCGGTATTGGCATCGTGACTCCGTCGTTGCGGACATTGGCCCGCACCGACGAAATCCTGAAGAGCAGATCGAAGCCTGCACCTGGCGTCGCATCGTCGGCCCCGGACCCGTTGGACGAGCTCCCCTCCCCCGACCCGGACGCCGTCGACGCAGCTCACCTGGAGAACCGACACGCCCCCACACCGGTGAACGGGTACGGGGCCGAGATCTCACCACGCCTGTCCCCCGACCTCGCGCCCCTCCGGGCAAGACTCCAGCTTCCTGCTCCGAAACCGTTCCGTCCCCCGTCGCATGCGCCTCTCGCCTCCGAGCCCTCTGGTCGTCCTGAGGCCCGGTGGAAGGATGATCTGCTGGAGAACTTCGTGAATCAGCGTGCTGGCAAACGGGGGTTCGATCTTGCACGGGAAGAACGTCGCCTAGAGGAGAGACTCGAGGAAGCCGAGAGGCCGAGCGTCTCGGAGCTCCGGACCTACCTCGACGAGCTGGTCACGGCTCGACCGCTGGAGCACATGCCTATGGGGAAGTACCGCCGACCGCGCAGGGGGCGCCCTCGACGCTGAGCCTGGACTTCGACCAGCCATGGGCCTGTCGATCAGCAAATAGGGCGACCCATCAACCGGTTCCGCGGCGGGGAAGCACCTCGTGAGGGCTTTCGCCATCCCTGCACCGCCGGAGGCGCCCATCGGACCAGGCAGCTTTGGGGTCGCGGGGGAGGTGCTCGCAGTCCCTGAGGTCCTTCCTGCCGACGGCGAGGACCACGGCGCTCCACCTCATGCACAAGGGGCCGCCCATCTACGCCAAGCTCCACCCGGACGCGGTGTTGACGATGCATCGCAGCGGATCTCCTCGTGCTGTGGCCGGGCATCGGCATGGCCGTGATCGAGGTGAAGGGCGGGCTGGTCTCGGTCATCGACGGCGTGTGGCGGCAGAGCGATCGAGCAGGGTCCCATGACCTCCGGAGCTCGCCCATCGAGCAGGCCCAGCGCACCAAGCACGAGCTGGTCACCTACCTCAACGGAACGTCGTCGCGACCCATCGGCCGCAGTGTCCACCTCGTCGCGCTGCCGTACACCCAGCTCGCCGCCGACTGGGACGTGCCGGATGCTCCGCGGAGCATCGTGTCTCGCCCCGGGGATGACGGAGGGACTGAAGCCACGGGAAGGACTCCTCTGTCATGCCTGCACCACGGAAGTACTCCAACGAGATCCGCGAGTGCGCGGTCCGGATGGTCCTGGACGCTCTCGAGGACGGTGACCAGCCCCAGCGCGGGGCGATCCGTCGGGTCGGTGAGCAGCTCGGTATCAATCACGAGACCCTGCGCGGCTGGGTCCGCCAGTCCCAAATCGATGCCGGCACCCGGCCCGGGACGACGACCAGCGACGCAGAGAAGCTCAAGGAGCTCGAGAAGGAGGTCCGCGAGCTGCGGCGCGCCAACGCGATCCTGAATTCGGTGTCGGCTTTCTTCGCGGCGGAGCCAGGCCGCCCCTCGAAGTGACCTGCGCGTTCATCGACGAGCACAAGGACGAGTTCGGAGTCGAGCCGATCTGCCGCACCCTGCGAGAGGCAGGCGCCCAGATCGCTCCGAGCACCTATTACGCCCGCCAGACCCGCCCGCCGAGCGCCAGGGCCCAGCGCGATGCAGTGCTGGCCGAGGAGATCGCCGAGGTCCACGCCGCCAACTACGACGCGTTCGGCGCGCGGAAGATGCACATCGTCCTGAACCGCGAGCCCGACACCCGGGGCCGTGGCCATGTCGCGAGGTGCACGATCGAACGACTGATGCGTGCCGCGGGACTGCACGGGATCCGCAGGGCGAAAGCCCCGCACACCACCCGGTCCGCTCCCCGGGAGCAATGCCCAGATGACCTCGTGAACAGGCACTTCTCCGCGTTCTCGCCGAACGAGCTGTGGGTCGCGGACATCACGCGCGTCCACACGTTCTCCGGCTGGGTCTATGTCGCGTTCGTGATCGATGTGTTCAACCGGGAGATCGTCGGCTGGAAAGTCTCGTCCTCGCTGCACACCGATCTCGCTCTCGATGCCTTGAGCATGGGCATCTACCTGCGCAGGCGCGCTGACGAGGACCTGACCGGGTTGGTGCATCACTCCGATCGCGGGGTCCAGTACCGGTAGATTCGCTACGGCCAGGCCCTGGCCGAGCAGGACGCCGTCGCCTCCGTCGGATCCCGCGGAGATTCCTACGACAACGCTCTGGCTGAGGCGCTGAACTCGCTGTTCAAGGCCGAGCTGATCCGCAACCGCGGTGCCTGGATCGGGATCGACGATGTCGAGATCGCGACCGCGGAGTGGGTCCATTGGTTCAACACGTTCCGGCCTCACGGTGCCCTCGGCGGTCTCACCCCGGCAGCGTTCCGCACCGCTCATCGCACAGGTCTCAACCAGCCCGAGACCGCGACCGCCTGACCCCTCAATCACAAACAATCAACTCTCCACCAAGACCGGGGCTTGACATCGTCCTGGACGCGACGGACCTACCCCACCTGGCCGAGCGCATCGTCGGCGCACTGCGCCACCAGGCGCGCGAGGCGCACCAGCCGCTGGATGCGTTCCAGCGCGACCATGCGGTGACGATGCTGCGGCGCACCCATCGGGCGATCGAGAACCACCAGCTGTTCGCGCGGCGGATCGAGGACGAGTCCAACGCCCTCACCCGCGAGCAGGAGCGGGCGATCGCCCTGCTGCGGTTCCAGCATCGGGCGCAGATCACCGGCGGCGCCGGCTCCGGCAAGACGCACCTGGCGATGATCAAGGCCCGGGCCCTCGTCCGGGACGGCTTCCGCACCGCGCTGCTGTGCTACTCGCGGGGCCTCGCCCGGCATTTCCAGCTGCTGGCGGCCACCTGGCCGGAACAGGAGCGACCCGCCTTCGTCGGTCTGTTCCATGACCTGCCGGTGCGCTGGGGTGCGGAGACGGAGGACCAGTTCGACGGCCCGCAGGCGGAGTACTACGAGGAGCACCTCCCCCGCCGCCTCGCCGAGGTCGCCGCCCAGCAGATGGATGACGAGCTGTTCGACGCGATCGTCGTGGACGAGGCCCAGGATTTCGCCGACACCTGGTGGGAGGGCCTGCTGCCGTGTCTGCGCGACCAAGAGGACGGGGTGCTCTTCGTGTTCACCGATGAGCACCAGTCCGTCTTCGACCGGACGGGGCGCGCCCCGATCACCCTGAACCCGTTCCCGCTGGACGACAACCTGCGCAACACCCGCAGCATCGCCCGCACCTTCGCGCCCCTCCCGCTGCTCGAGCAGACGCCACGGCTCGAGGAGGGACTGCCCGTGCGATACATCGATTCCTCCGTAGAGGATGTCGTCGCGGCGGCCGATGATGCCGTCGAGCAGCTCCTCGAGGAAGGGTGGGAGCCCGGGGACATCGCTCTGCTCACCACCGGGCGCCGCCACCCCGAGCAGAAGGAGCGCACCGAGTTCTTACGGCCACGACGCCTACTGGGACGAGTTCTTCGCCGCCGAGGACGTCTTCTACGGGCACGTCCTGAACATCAAGGGGCTCGAGCGCCGCGTCGTCGTCCTCGCCATCAACGGCTTCTACGACCGCGCGGTCCACCGGCTGTACGTCGGGCTGTCGCGGGCGCGGTCGCTGCTGGTGGTGGTCGGCGACCCCGGGGACATCTGGGACGCGGGCGGGGACGAGGTTCTCGAGGCGATTGGGGCGCGGTGACGCCGCTGGCAGACCCCCCGCCAACCCTCACCGCCGTGTGTGAGCTGGGTTGGGCCGCAGGATCGCCCTGGGCGCAGAGCCGTTGTTCAGCCGCTGAGCCCGCGGTGCACCCCAGCACGATCTGCTCACGCCTCGTCCGTCGCCCCCTCGACCCCCACCACCCAGGACTCCACGCGGTACTCCTCGTCGATGTCGTACCGATCACCGGTGCGGTAGAGGTCGCCGCTGGAGACCATGGCGAATCCCGTCGGATCGACCTGCCAGGTGGGGCCCATCTTCCTCGAGTCGGTGAGGAGCGGCTGGGCGGTGCGCAGATCCACGGCCATCATGCGGTACTGCACGTCCTCCTCGTCCGTGACGACGTACAGCAGCATCACGCGCCCGCGCGGCGCATTCGTCTGGATCGCCATGTCCTCGGGGATGACGACGCTGCCGATCTCATCCCCACTGAGCGCGTCGGTGATGGTGAGCGTCTCCCCCGAGCGGTACAGGATGTACCGGTCGTATGCCCGCGAGGCTCCATCGGGGATCGTACGGTCCTCGCCGAGCGGCGGCGCCGGCACCGGAGTGAACGCCTGCGCGTCCCGGTCGTAGAGCCGGACCTCCTGCTCCCCGCATTCGACCGCGAGCACTGCTTCCGGAGAGAGGTTCGGGACCGGACCCGGGCTCATGAGACCCACGTCCGGGCACTCCGTCGCAGCGTGGACCGCGCCCGTGGCGAGATCCACCGCCTCCACCCGGGAGGCGCCGATGCGGTGCAGGGCGAACCCGTCCTGCACCACCACCGAGTCCTTGGGGGTGTCCTCCCAGGTCGCGGCGACCACCCCATCGTCGAGACGGGTGACGGCGGCCTGGTCACCCGCGTACGTCACCACATGCTCGATGGACCCCAGCTCGGAGACCGGCGGGCGGTGCAGCTCCCGCCCCGTGCACCCGGCCCCGGTGTCCCGGGCCCAGACCCGCCCGCCGTCGCTCAGGCGGAAGCCGGCCATCACCGCATGGCCGCCCTCGGCGTCCGACGTCAGCAGCTCCGCCTCCGGGGCGTAGCAGACCAGGACGGCGACCACCTCGTCGGAGACTCCGGCGATCTCCGGGAAGCCGGCCTGCAGCCCTTCGAGCCCCTCGACCCCGTCCCCGATCGTGTCCGCGTCGATGGCCGCGACCTCCTCACCCGAGGGCGCATGGATCCCGATGCGGCCGGTGTCGCTGAGATACCCGCCCGACGGCAGGATGTGCACCACCTGCGGATCCTCGCCGAGGTTCGTCTCGGCTCCGGTGGCGACGTTACGCATCACCACCTCGGCGTCCTGCCGGGCGGCGACCCAGCCGTTCGGGCCCAGCAGCACCGGGTTCTTCTCGTGCAGCAGGACAGTGCCCTCGGCCGATGGGCCGGTGACGGCCTGGAACAGGACGATCGCTCCGAGGACCACCGCGACCAGGAGTCCTGTGGCCAGTCGGGGCGCCCATGAGGTGGTGGAGCCTGTGCGTGCTGCTGCCATGGCCTGTCGGCCCCCGCCCCTCAGAAGCTCTCCGTCCGCATCCCCCGCCGCTCGAGCCGCTCGCCGATCCCCTGGAACACCTTCCCCAGCCCGGTCGGCTCGACCTCCTCCTCGACGGGGGTGTCGACGAAGTCGACGATGCCGCGCAGGGTGGCCATGTCGATGCTGTGCGCGCCGTCGGCGAGCTTCTCCGCGATCCGGTCGCCGATCCGCGCCTCGTAGTCCGCGGCCGCCTCCGGCGTGCGCTGCGCGAGGGCGGCGTCGAGCCGCTCCTGCAGCAGTCGCGCCGCCGTGCGCGACAGGGGGAACGGCGTGGTGCGGCCGGCGACGGTGATGTGCTCCATGGCGGGGTCCCCTCAGGTCGTGATGCGGTGCACGGGGCGCCGACGCGCGACCAGGGCCTCGGCGACCGGCGACGCGTTCACAGTAGCTCAGCGGCCCTGGTCGCATCGGTCCCGGCCATGCCGGGAGACGGGGCAGCTCTCCCGCGCGGCGCCCGACAGGGCGGGGGTCGTCGAGCTCCCGGACCGGAGCCGCAGGGCTTCCGCTCAGGCGCGCCCGCTCCGGCTCCGCTGCCTCGAGCCCACCTGTGCCGCATTACGACTTATGTCAACCATTAGTTGCACTTATGCTTCGTCTGCGTCACGCTGATCCGGAACCTCGTTCCTCACACATCCAGGAGCCTTCGCGTGAGCAGCACCCTCTCCCCCGGCATCGCCCCGGCCCTCTCCGACCTCGCCGCTCGTCTGCGCGCGGAGCTGGGCGAGGACGCCGTGGTCCTCGACCCGGAGCCGCGGTACGCCGGGGACGCGGCCGTGCGCGCCGCGGAGGGCACGCGCTTCCTGCTCGTGCTGCCCCGGGACGTCGACGGCGTGCAGGCCACGCTGCGTCTCGCCCATGCGACCGGCACCGTCGTGGTCACCCGCGGGGCGGGATCGGGCCTCTCCGGCGGGGCGGTGCCGGAGGAGGGCGCGATCGTGCTGGGGCTGGAGCGCCTGGATGCCATCCGGGAGATCGATCCGCTCGACGAGGTCGCGGTGGTCGAGGCCGGGGTCATCACCGCGGACCTCTCCGCGGCGCTCGCCCCTCACGGGCTGTTCTACGCCCCGGACCCGGCGAGCGCCCGCCTCTCCAGCATCGGCGGGAACGTCGCGACGAACGCGGGCGGGCTGCACTGCGCGAAGTACGGCGTGACCCGCGAATCCGTGCTCGGCCTCGAGGCGGTCCTGGCCGATGGCACGCTCCTGCGCACCGGGCACCGCTCGATCAAGGGCGTCACCGGGCTGGACCTCACCCAGCTGCTGATCGGCTCCGAGGGCACGCTCGCCGTGATCACCGCGGCGACCGTGCGCCTCCGCCCGATCCCCGTGGCCCGCCGGACGATCCTGGCCCGCTTCCCCTCGACCGCGGACGCCGCCGCGGGGGTGAACGCGATCTCGCGCAGCCCCGTGCGCCCGGCGGCGACCGAGCTGATGGACGGCGGCACCCTCGAGGACATCGACTCCCACACCGGCTCCGCCCTGGCCGACGGGGACAGCGCGATCCTGCTCATCGAGCTCGACGGCTACGGGATCGCGGAGCAGACCGCCGACCTCGCGGCGGCGCTCACCGCCGCCGGCGGCACCGTCCGCACGGTCGAGGACGTGGCCGAGGCCGAGCACCTGTGGGAGCTGCGCCGCAGCGGCCGCGGCTCCCGAGCGGACCGGCTGCGCCTGGGCGAGGACATCGCGGTGCCGAAGTCCCGTCTCGCCGACATCTTCGCGCAGCTCAGTGCGATCGGCATCCGGCACGGGGTGGAGACCTCCGCGATCGCCCACGCCGGGGACGGCAATCTCCACCCGTCGCTCGAGCTGCCGCGCCGCACGGGCGAGGGCGAGGAAGAGCAGGAGCTGCCGACCCCGATCCTCGCCGCAGCCGATGACCTGGTGCGAGCCGCCCTGGACCTGGGCGGCACCATCAGCGGCGAGCACGGCATCGGCACCGCGAAGCGCCGGTGGCTCGACCTCGAGCTGAGCGCGTCCTGCCGCGCCCTGCAGCGCCAGATCAAGGCCGCGTTCGATCCCCGGCAGCTGCTGAACCCCGGAAAGGCCCTGTGATGACCACGACCACCACCGCACCCGAGCGGATCGCCGGCACGCTGCTGTCCGAGCTCGGCGCCCGTCCCGACCGCTCCCGCGGCTTCGGCGCGGCTGCCCCCGTGCGCGAGGGCACGGTGCCGATGCTCGGCGGGGCCCCGAGCGCGGACCTGCTGCCGCTGGCCGCGATCCGGGAGGCGGCAGGTGCCCTCACTGCCGATGCTCCCGCCCTCACGGCCGCCCTCCAGTACTCGCAGCCCGCCGGCATCGGCGCCCTGCGGGAGTGGATCGCCCGGCGCGAGGGCGTGGCCCCGCATCGCGTGCTGGTGACCAACGGCGCCTTCCACGGGCTCTCGCTCCTGGTCGACGCGCTGCTGGACCGTGGCGACGAGATCATCGTCGAGGATCCGACGTATCCGCTGATCTTCCGCAATCTCCAGCACAAGGAGTCGCGGCTGATCCCCCTGGCGGTGACCGCGGACGGCCTGGACATCGACGCCCTGGAGGCACGGCTGGACGCAGGCGCTCGCCCGAAGCTCCTGTACACGGTGCCGGACTTCCACAACCCCACGGGCCTGGTCACCCCGGCCGATCAGCGCGCTCGCCTGGTCGAGCTCGCCGAGCGGCGCGGCTTCCTCCTCGTCTCGGACAACGCCTACGCGGGCCTGGGCTTCCCAGGCGCGGAGGCGCCGCCGGCCGACTATCCGCTCGACTCCGAGCTCGTCGCGCATGTGCGCACCTTCTCGAAGGTGCTCGGCCCGGGACTGCGGCTCGGCTGGCTGGTGCTGCCGGACTGGCTCGTCGCCCCGGTGACGCGGCTGCGTGCCAACCAGGACCAGCACTCCTCGGTGCTCGTCCAGTCGATCGTCGAGCGGATCGTCGGCGCCGGCGATCATGCATCCGTCGCCGGCGGCTTCGACGCCATCGCGGACCGTGCCCGGGCCGCCTATGCGGAGCGCTTCGATCTGGTCGCCTCGATCCTGGACCAGGGGGTCCCCGGCGGGATCGAGGTCGCCCACCGCACGGGAGGGATCTTCCTATGGGCGCGCCTGCGCGCAGGGGACGTCGCCCTCGCCGCCGCACAGCATCTCGCGCGGACCCGCTACGGCACCGATGCGGTGCTGGGCCGGTGCTTCTTCCTCGGCGACCCGGAGGACGACCGCGGCGCGCTCCGCATCGGCATCAGCCACCTCCCGCCCGAGCAGCTGCGCGTGGGCGCCGAGCGTCTCGTCGCCGCCCTCGCCGATCCCGAGGCCCGCCGATGAACGGCCGCCCGCCGCTCCCCGATGCCGCACGGCCCATCGGCCCCGCCGACCTGCGCAGCCCTGCCCCGCAGGGGGCCGCTGCGATCTCCCGCCGCGGCCTGCTGCGCACCCTCGGTGCCGGGTCCCTGGGCCTGGCCGCGCTGCCGCTGGCCGGCTGCGCGCCCAGCCCGGTGCAGGCCGGCGGCCCTGATGGGGACGAGCTGATCTTCCTGATCTCCAACCTCGACGGCGGCTGGGTCTCCTCGCAGAGCTCCATCTCCAGCTACGAGGCCAACGTCTGGCAGCAGCTGACGGACAAGCTCGTCCACACCGACGACCAGGGCGCCGTCACCCCGTGGATCGCGCGGTCCTGGGAGGAGAGCGAGGACGCCACCGAGTTCGTGCTCCACCTGCGCGAGGGAGTGACCTTCTCCGACGGCACGCCGCTGGATGCGCGTGCCGTGGTCGCGAACCTGCTGGCCTGGGCCGTGGGACGCCCCGAGGAGGGCATCGCCCCCGTGGGGCTGTTCCCCGGCCGGACCTTCGAGACGGCCGAGGCCCTCGACGCGCTCACCGTGCGCGTCACCTTCTCCGCGCCGACCCTCTCCTTCGTGCCGACCCTCGGCTACCACGGCTGCCTCCTGCTCTCCCCGGCGACCCTCGCCGCATCCGTGTCCGAGCAGTCCGACCTCGCCGCCCAGATCGGCTCCGGGCCGTTCGTGCTGGAATCCTGGGCGCAGGGCGACCACGTGCGCCTGGTGCGCCGCGCGGACTACGACTGGGCGCCGGGCGCCCTCGGCGCCACCGGGCCCGCGAAGCTCTCCGCTCTCACGTTCCGGGTGCTGCCCGACGACACGCTGCGGGCATCGGCCGCCCGCGCCGGGCAGACGGACGTCGCCTACAACGTCAACCCGCAGGTCCTGGACGCCTTCACCGAGGCCGGCTTCGTCATCGACGTCCCCCGATACCTCGGCTTCGTCCACGGCCTGCGGCTGCGCACGGACGTCGCACCGTTCGGGGACGTCCGCGTGCGCCGGGCGATCACCCGCGGCATCGACCGCGCAGAGATCCTCCGCACCGTGTTCACGGAGGAGTGGAAGCCCGCGACGAGCTGGCTGCAGGCGGCGGTGCCGGAGACCACAGACCTCACCGACCTGTTCGACTACGACCCGGACCTCGCCGAGCGCCTGCTCGAGGAGGCCGGGTGGACCGATCGGACCGAGGACGGCTTCCGCGCCCGGGACGGCGAGGAGCTCGCCTTCACCCTCCATCCCACCCCGTACCTGACCGGCTCTGTTCCCGAGACGGAGCTCATCGCCCAGCACCTCGGTCGGATCGGCATCCGGGTCCGCACGCAGAAGCTCGACATACCCAGCTACACCGAGCGCGTCACGAACGATCCCTCGCAGGGCATCCTCGACGTGACCCGCAGCTTCGTGGACGTCGGCACGGTGGCAGGGGTGATCACCGACCAGGGCGAGGACTGGTTCGCGCTGGGCTCCTCCGACGAGGTCCTCGTGCAGCTGCGCGACCGGGTCGCCGGCGCCGCCTCCCGCGAGGAGCGCGCCGGCGCGGTCGACGAACTGTCCCGGCACGTGCTCGACCAGGCGTACTTCATCCCCCTCGAGCAGAACGTGCAGCGCATCTACGTCCAGTCCCCGCAGCTGCAGGGCACCACCTTCAACGCCGTCGCCATCCCCTCGTACCACGCCACCACCCGGGAGGTCCGATGAGCTCCGTCGTCCCCGCACCCGCCGGCTCCCGCGTCGCCCCGGTGCCCCGCGGCGTCGCCACGACCCGCCGCCGCGCGGCCGACGCGGCCCGCCGCATCGCCCAGGCCGCGCTCGTCATCGTGCTCTGCTACGTGCTCGTCTTCCTCGTCCTCGCCGCGATCCCGGGCGACCCGGTCTCCGCGCAGCTCGACAACCCCCAGGCCGGGTACTCGGAGGCGGAGAAGGCGCAGATCCGCAGCTTCTACGGGCTCGACCAGCCCGTGCTCGTCCAGCTCGTGACCTCGCTCGGCAACGCGCTGCAGGGCGAGCTCGGGATCTCGCTGTCCACGGCGCAGCCCGTGAGCGCCGTGATCGCCGCGGCGATCCCCTCGACCCTGCGCCTGGCCGGAACCGCGCTGCTGCTCGCCGTGCTCATCGCCGCGCTGCTGGGCCTGCTCACCCGCCGCCTCCCGGAGGGCCGGCTGAACGACCTGGTGCGGTCCCTGCCGGCCCTGTTCCTGTCCACCCCGAACTTCCTCATCGGCCTGCTGCTGATCCAGGTGCTCGCCGTGCAGCTGGGGGCGTTCAGCCTCGTGGACTCCGAGAGCCCGGCCGCCACCGCGGTCGCGGCGCTGACCCTCGCGATCCCGGTCTCCGCGCAGATCGCCCAGGTGTTCATCACGGCGCTGGACGAATCCGCCGGACAGGACTACGCCGAGCTCGCGCTCGCCCGCGGCCTGCCGCCGGCGCAGATCGTGCTGCGGCACCTGCTGCGCCCCTCCCTGCTGCCCACGGCGACCGTGATCGGCCTGGTGATCGGCGAGGTGCTCGGCGGCTCGCTCATCACCGAGACCATCTTCGGCCGCGTGGGCATCGGCACCGTCGTCCAGAAGGCCGTCATGAGCCAGGACGTCCCGGTGCTCCTGATCGCCGTGGTGCTCTCCGCGACCGTGTTCATCGTGGTCAACCTCGTGATCGACCTGCTCTACCCGCTGCTGGATCCGCGTCTGCGCACCCCGGAGGTGTCCCGATGACCGCCGCTGCCCTCGCCCCGTCCGGACGGGGAGCCGTCCTCGATCACGCCGCCTCGCCCACCCGGCCGCCCCTGACCGTGCTGGCCTCGCTCGCCGTGATCCTCGTGGTGCTTGCCTGGTCGCTGGTCCCGACCCTGTTCACCGGGCACGACCCGGCGATCGGGATCCCGGACGACAAGTTCACCGCCCCCGGGACCCGGTACTGGCTGGGCAGCGACCATCTGGGGCGCGACCTGCTCTCCCGCATCGTGCACGGCTCCGCCTCCTCGATGACCAGCGCGCTGATCGCGGTCGCGATCGGGGTCGTCGCCGGCGGGATGCTGGGCCTGCTCGGCGGGTACCTGGGCGGCTGGGTCGATGCCGTGATCGGCCGCCTGGTCGACGTGCTCCTGGCCATCCCGGGCTTCCTGCTGGCCGTGGTCGTGGTCACGGCGCTCGGGTACGACACCCGCAACGCGGCGATCGCCACCGGCGTCTCCGCGGTCGCCGTGTTCGCGCGGCTCATGCGCTCGGAGGTGCTGCGCGTGCGCACCGCAGTGTTCATCGAGGCGGCGCGCGTGAACGGCGGCTCCGCGGCGTACATCCTGCGGCGCCACGCGCTGCCCAACGCCGTGCGGCCCGTGGTGTCCCTCGCGATCCTGCAGTTCGGCATCGCGATCCTCGTGATCGCGGGGCTCGCGTTCCTCGGCTACGGCGATCCGCCGCCCGCCTCCGACTGGGGCCTGCTCGTCTCCGACGGCCGCGAGCATCTCCTGCACGCCCCGTGGCTCGTGATCGCCCCGGGCCTCGTCATCGCCGTCGTCGTGCTGTCCGTGAGCCGCATCAGCCGCTGGCTCGACCATGGGAGGAACCGATGAGCACCACCGGGAGCACCGCGCCGCAGGCGCATCCCACCATCCCCGCTGCGCCCCTGCTGCAGGTCAGCGACCTGAGCATCGCCTACGGCGGGCAGGAGGCGGTCCACGGGGTCTCCTTCGCCGTGGGCGCCGGCCGGGCCCTCGCGCTGATCGGCGAGTCGGGCTCCGGGAAGTCCACCATCGCCCGCGCGGTGCTGCGGCTGCTGGGATCGCGCCGGGCGCGGGTCACGGGCGGCATCGCCGTGCAGGGACGCGAGGTGACGGGCCTGCGGGAGCGGGAGTTCCTGCCGCTGCGCGGCCGTGTCCTGGGCTTCGTCCCGCAGGATCCGGGGTCCTCCCTGAACCCCGTGCGCAGCATCGGCTCCCAGGCACGGGAGGCGGCCGCGCTCGTGCCCGGGGCCCGCAGCCGCGCCGCGCGGGAGGCGCTCGTGCTCGGCGCCTTCGAGCGGGTGGGCCTGGGCGACCCGCAGCGGATCCTGGATTCCTTCCCGCACCAGCTCTCCGGCGGCCAGCTGCAGCGCGTGCTCATCGCCCTCGCGATCCTGCCGGGCCCGCGGCTGCTGGTCGCGGACGAGCCCACGAGCGCCCTCGACGTCACCGTGCAGAAGCAGATCCTGGACCTGCTGGACTCGCTGCGGCGCGAGCTGGGCATCGGGATCCTGCTGATCACCCATGATCTCGCCATCGCCGCCCAGCGGGCCGATGAGGTGGTCGTGCTCAAGGACGGCCGCGTCCAGGAGGCCGGTTCCACGCGCGAGGTCTTCTCCCGACCCCGGACCGGCTACACGCGGGCGCTCCAGGCCGACGTCCCAGGGCCGAACCCGGACCGGTACGCGGCGCTGCGGGCCGAGCGCGATGCCCGTCACCCGCTCGAGGACGCCCCGGCGCATGTCGAGCTCGCGGGGGTCTCCCGCACCTTCCGCAGCCGCGACCGGGAGGTGGCTGCGCTGAGCGACGTGTCGTTCGCGATCCCCCGCGCGCGCACCCATGCCCTGGTCGGCGAGTCCGGGTCGGGGAAGTCCACGGCCGCGCGGACGCTGCTGGGCCTGGAGAGGGTCGATGCCGGGACGCTGCATGTGGCGGGCCGGCCGGTGCGGCCCGAGGAACCTCGGGCGCTGCGCGAGGTGCGCCGGCACCTGCAGATCGTCCACCAGAACCCTTTCACCTCCCTGGACCCGCGGTTCACCGTCGGCCGGATCGTGCGGGAGCCGCTGGATCTGTACCGGGTGGGCGACCGGGCCGCGCGCGAAGAGCGCGTCGCCTGGGCGCTGGAGGCCGTCCAGCTGCCGGCCCCGCTGCACTCACGCAGGCCGGGCGCGCTCTCCGGAGGCCAGCGCCAGCGGGTCGCGATCGCCCGGGCCCTCGTCCTGCGCCCCGATGCGCTGGTGCTGGACGAGCCCACCAGCGCCCTGGACGTGACGGTCCAGGCGAGCATCCTCGAGCTGCTCGCCGCGCTGCAGCGCGATCTGGGCCTGACCTACCTGTTCATCTCCCACGACCTCGGCGTGGTGCGGCAGTTCGCGGACACGCTCACGGTCCTGCGCCAGGGCCGGGTCATCGAGCAGGGCACCGTCTCCGAGGTGTTCGCGGCACCGCGCGAGGAGTACACCCGTCGCCTGATCGCCTCCATCCCGATGCGGGAACAGGCCATCGGCGCGGAGGTCGGCGCATGACCGCGGCCGATGCCCGGCAGAGGGTGTCCTCCGCGCCGGTGCCCCGACGGACCGCAACGGAGGCCGCGGGCCGCGGGCCGGGAGACCGCGATGCCATCGCCCCGGAGGCCCTCACCTGGGAAGTCACCACCTGGGAGGATCCGCGAGCCGCAGGCCTCCGCGCGGCGATGGACTCGGAGATCGCTCCCCGCTACGAGGACCTGCGACGAGGCGCCCCGCCGCCCGTACCGCCGACCGACCAGGACGTGGCCGCCGTGCTGCTCGTCCTCGCCGGCGGCGCGGCGGTCGCGACCGGGGCCCTGCGGCGCCTGCCCGACCGCTGGGAGGTCAAGCGCCTGTTCATCGACCGGGGGCATCGACGGCGGGGCCTGGCCGGCCGGATCCTGGACCGTCTCGAGAGCGAGGCCCGCGACCGCGGTGCGCGCGCGCTGTACCTGCAGACCGGCTTCCGCCAACCCGAGGCGATCGCCCTCTACGAACGGCACGGCTGGCGGCAGGCCGAGGTCTATCCGCCCTACGACCCCGCGGACGGCATCAGCGTGTGCTTCCGGAAGGATCTGGGCGCCCGCTGATCCCGATGGCGCGTTCACCGCCTCCCGGCATGCCGCGCGAACGCATCGGCGACGGGGTTGCGGCGCCGCTCCAGCCCATCCGGGGATTCGACCAGGTCGTACAGCCCCATCGGCAGCCGGGACTCGGCGCGCGGCCCGCTCGCATGCCGGTACGTCCACTCGTACATGTCGAACAGCGGCCACCAGGTGTAGGCGACGACCTGGCGGCCCGCAGCCCTCAGCTCCTCGATCGCGGCGACGGAGGCGTCCATCCACGCGATCCGCTCCTGGACGCCGCCCTCGACGCAGGTCTCGGTGAGGGCGACGGGCGCACCGTAGCGGTCCTCGTAGGTGGTGAGCACGTCGACGAGCCCCTCGACCCCATCGTTCCGCGTCGGGGCGGGGTCCACGAACCCGCCGCGGAAGTGCTCGCCGTCGCGGAACAGGCGGGTGGAGTGCTGCGGGTAGTAGTTCACTCCCATCACGTCGGGTCGCACGGGCGTCGAGGCGAGCCTCTCGAGCAGCGCATCGGACATGCCCTGGGACTGCAGGTGCCCCAGCAGCGGGTGCCCGTCGCGGACCCGGCCGGTGACGAGGTCCTCCACGACGTACCGGCGCTCCCGCAGCAGCTCCACCCGCTCGCGATGCTCTCCCTCGAGGTCCCCGGCGAGCCGGGTGGTCGACTCGACGTGCACGAACACGGCCCGCTCCCCCAGCACCTCGGCGATGCCGTGCTGGGCGCGGGCGAAGCCGTCGGCGAGCGCGGCGACCATCCGCACCACCCCGGCCTCCCCGGAGAGGTACGGCGGCCAGTAGGCGAGCTCGCCGCAGAACTCGGCGTGGATCATCGGCTCGTTCACGGGCGTGTAGTCGGTGACCGTGTCGGCGTACCGCTCGGCGACGGCGACGGCGTACTCGGCGAAGCGGGCGGGGAAGTCGGGGTGGGCGAACTCCCCGTCCAGCCACAGCGGGGTGCCGTAGTGCAGCAGGTCGATCACGGGCCGCACCCCGACCTCGCTGAACCGGGCGATCGCCCGGTCCAGCCAGTCCCAGTCCCATCGGCCGAGCTCGGGGCTGATGCGGTACCAGGGGATGCCCCAGCGCAGCAGCTCCGCGCCCACACCCGCGGCGAGGCCCAGGTCCTCGTGGACGCGGGCGTAGTGCTCGGTGAGCTCGTACTCGTCCAGGGCGCGTTCGCCCGGCCTCGTCTGGGGGACGAAGGTGTCCTCGATGCCGAGGGCGTAGTGGAGGCGGCCGTCCTGGTGCCAGGTCATGGTGTCCTTGTCCGGCCCGTCGCGGTGCGGGCCTGTCGTGCGGGTGCGGGAGGTCGCGGCCGATGCCCGGAGCCGCGGGGGTTCTCCGAGGGGGCGCGCGGGCCCGGGGCGGGCTGCAGGGTCGGGGCTCAGGATCACTTCATCCCGGACATGGCGACCCCCTCGATGAACCGCTTCTGCACCAGCAGGTACATGACCACGAGCGGAACGATGGCGATCAGCGACCCGGCCATGACCACGCCGTAGGGGGCGGAGCCGGTCGCGGATCCGGTGAGCAGGGTCAGCCCGGCGGTGAGCGGGCGGCTTGAGGAGTCGTTGGTCATGATGAGCGGCCACAGCAGGTCGTTCCAGTTGTTCACGACATGGAACAGCGCCATCGTCAGCAGGGCGGGCTTCGCGTTCGGGAGGACGATCGACCAGAAGATCCGCAGCTCGCCGGCACCGTCGATGCGTGCGGCGGAGTCGAGGTCCCGGGGAAGGGTCACGAAGAACTGCCGCAGCAGGAAGATCCCGGCGACGTCCGCGGCCCGGGGGATGACGAGCCCCCACAGGGTGTTGACCCATCCCAGCTGCGCGACCATCTGGTAGATCGGGATGAGCAGCGCCTGAAAGGGGATCATCATCGTCGCGATGAGGACGGTGAGGACCAGCCCGTTGCCGCGGAAGTCGATGCGGGCCAGGGCGTAGGCGGCCAGGGAGTTGAGGATCAGCGCGAGCGCGGTGACGGACACGGCGAACAGCAGGGAGTTCCAGGTCTGCTGGCCGATGGGCAGGCGCCCGGCGAGATCCGTGAAGTTGTCCAGGGTCAGGCTGCGCGGCAGCAGCCGGGGCGGCCACGCGTTGATCTGGGACTCGGGCGTGAATGCCGCGAGCGCGACGACGAGGACGGGGAAGGCGGTCAGGGCGCTGATCGCGAGCAGCGCGATCATCATCGGCGCCGTGCGCAGGATCCGGGGCAGGGTCGGCGTGGTCATCAGACGAGGTCCTTCTCCTGGAGGGCGTTGATCCGCAGCTGCACGAGCCCCAGCACGAGGGTGATGGCCAGCAGCACGTAGGAGAAGGCGGAGGCGTAGCCCATCTCGAAGTCGCGGAAGCCGTCGGTGTAGATGCGGTAGACGATGGTCTCGGTGGCGTGATCGGGTCCGCCCTGGGTGAGGATGTAGATCTGGTCGAAGGCCTGGAACGCGCCGACCAGCGCGAAGATGACCACGAAGGTCATGGTGCTGCGCAGTCCGGGGATGGTGACGGCGAGCAGCTTCCGCCAGGGGCCGGCGCCGTCGAGGGTCGCCGCCTCGTACAGGTATGCGGGGATGCCCTGCAGACCGGCGAGGAAGATGACCATGAAGTACCCGAAGTTCTTCCACACCGCGATCGCGGTGACCACGGGCAGCGCCCACGCGGAGGCGAACACGTCGCCGAGGTGGATGCCGATGCTCCCCAGCCAGCGGGACACGAGCCCCAGGTCGGGGTCCAGCAGGAAGTTCCAGGCGATCGAGGCGACCGCCATGGAGATGACGAAGGGCAGGAAGATGATGGTGCGGAAGAACGTGCGGAAGGGGATGTCCTTCCGGTTCAGCAGCAGGGCGCTCGCCAGCCCCGCGACGATCACGGCGGGCCCGTACATGACCGCGTAGGCGAGGGTGTTGAGGATCGCGCGGCGGGATGCGGGGCTCTCGAGGACCCGCAGGTAGTTGTCCAGACCCACGAAGCCCGGGGTCCCGAAGCCGCTCGCATCCGTGAAGGACAGGCGCAGCGCCTCCAGCGCGGGGATCAGCACGAAGACGAGGAGGACGAGGAGCGCGGGCGCGAGGAAGGCGAGGGCGCGCAGGCTGCGGGCCCGGTCGCGGGCCCGCGTGATGCGGGCGTTGCCCGCGGCGAGAGGGCGGGGCGCCCGATAGGCGCGGCGCCCGGTGGCGGATGTGCTCATGATGCGGCCTTCGGTCGGGGGCGGATGGGGCACGTCGTCGTGCACAGGTGGTCAGGGGCGAGCATCGGGTTCACTCCTCGGCGATCGCGGCCGCGAACTGCTCGGCGGCCTGCGCGAGCAGGTCCGGCACCTCGCCGCCGGTGCCCTCGGTGACGTGGACGCTGAGGGTCGACAGGACGGATTCGGCATCGGCGCCGCCGCGCGGCAGCCCGTCCAGGCGGACGGTCGCATCCTGGGTGAACTCGCTCATCGTCGCGACGTAGGGGTTGTCCGCGAGCTCGTCGGCGGTGATGTCGGTGCGGTTGGGCGGGTAGTGCGATCCGAGCGCCCATCGGACCTGGGCGTCGTGGCTGTTGACGTGGCGCAGGAAGGCGTAGGCGCCCTCCCGGGACTCCTCATCGGCCTGGGCGGTCAGCCACCAGTAGTTCGCGGCGGCCTGGGTGACGGCCCTCTCGGGTCCGGCGGGCACGGCGAAGACGCCCACGTCGAGGTCGACGCTCGCGGCGATGTCGACCATCCACGGACCCAGCACCGTCATGGCGGCCCGGCCGTTCTTGAACAGGTCCGCGGACTTGGGCAGCGTGATGGTGGTGGGACCCCAGCCGCGGGTGTACGCCTCGCGCCACCACTGCAGGGTCCGCGCGTTCTGGGGCGAGTCGAGGACCACCTCGCCCTCCGCATAGGCGTCACCACCGGCGGCCTCGAGCATCGTCGGGACCAGCTGCGAGGTGTCGCGGTCAGCGAGGGTCAGCCCGTACACCTCGGGGCGGCCGTCGCCGGGCACGGTGAGGCGCTCGGCGAGGTCGATCCATTCCTCCCACGTCTGCGGCGGCGCGTCGACGCCGGCCTCCTCGAAGAGGCGTGCGCTGTACCAGCAGGCGAAAGGCCCGTAGCCCATGGGCACGGCGTGCTGGACACCGTCGATGCGGGTGTAGGCGGTGACGTTCTCGCGGTAGGTGTCGGTCTCGTTGGCGGGGTCGTCGTAGAAGTCCTGGACGGGGACCAGGGCGCGCTGGCGGGCGTAGCGCTCGCCGTCGCTGGGGGTCTGGACGACGAGGTCGGGGCCGTTGCCGGCGGAGATCGCGGGCAGCAGCTTGTCGGTGATGACGTTCCAGGGGTTGACCTCGATGCGGATCCGGAAGCGGTCCTGGGAGGCGGTGAACTCCTCGGCGAGCTCGCCGATGATCGCCCCGTCCGCCTCGGTGAAGCCGTGCCAGACGACGATGTCGCGGGGGCCGTCCTCCTGCGCGGTGCAGGCGCTGAGCCCGGCCAGGGGCAGAGCGAGGCCGGCGGCGGCGAAGCCGCGGCGGCTGATCCGCCGCCGGACGGTCGGGCCGGTGCCCTTCCCGGACGGCGTCCGCGCCGACGCCTCGCCCGACATTCTGGTCGACACCTCGGTCGATGGGTCTGTCATGCGGTTCTCCTCTGGGTGAGCTGGGGTAATACATCGATGTACTACAGCGGAACGGAACGACGGGACGGAATGCGCGGCGAGGGGACGGGATGCTCGGCGAGGGATGGAACGGCGCGATCCAGCTCAGGGGAGCCTGGGAGCCTCCGGGCCCTCCACCTCACGGCGCCGGCGTGCCTCCAGGATGCGATCGCGGGGGATCACGCCCACGCGATGAGCCCATTGCTCGTACGCGGCGGCGAGGGCGGCGACCAGGTCCGGATGCTCGTCCGCGAGGTCCTCGAGCTCGCAGCGGTCGCGCTCCATGTCGTAGAGCTCCCAGGGACGGGCGTGCTTGCGCACGAGCTTCCAGCGCCCGGAGCTGATCGCACCGTTGCCCTCGTGCTCCCAGAACAGCGGCCCGCGCCCCGCCGCCGGGCCGCCCCCGCGCAGCAGGGGCAGCAGGCTGCTCCCCTCGGCGGCGGGCACCTCGCACCCTCGTCGCCGCGTCGGATACCCCGCGCCCGCGACCTCGAGCAGCGTCGGCAGCACGTCGACCAGCTGCGCCGGGGTCCGGCAGAGGTCACCGGGCCGCCCCAGGCCCGCGGGCCAGTGCACGATCAGCGGGGTGGAGATCCCGCCCTCGTGCACCCAGTGCTTGTACTCGCGGAACGGGGTGTTCGAGACATCGGCCCACTCGCGGCCGTAGCTGGCGAAGCTTCCCTCGCCGCCCGGCTCGATCCCGGGCTCGTTGCCGAGCTCGATCGCGCGACCGTCGCGGGTGCGATCCGGGACCATCGGCAGGGTGCGGAAGGCCGGGTCGCCGCCGGGTGGCATCTCCTCCTCGCAGGCTCCGTTGTCCGACAGGAACAGCACCAGGGTGTTCTCGAGCCGGCCCGCATCCTCGAGCGCGGAGACGATCCGTCCGATGGCCCGGTCCATCGCCTCGATCTGCGCGGCATAGACCTCCATGCGACGGGCCTGCCAGGCGGGGTCGGCGACCTCAGTCCATGCCGGCACGGCGGGATCGCGGGGGCCGGGCCGGACCTCCGGCCCGATGATCCCCTCAGCGACCAGGCGCTGCTCCCGACGGGCGCGGATGACGTCCCACCCCTCGTCGTAACGACCGCGGCAGCGCTCGACATCGGCCGGGCGCGCGTGCAGCGGCCAGTGCGGGGCGGTGAAGGGCACGTAGAGGAACATCGGATCCTGCGGCCGTTCGCGCAGGTGATCTGCGATGTGCCCACGGGTGGCCTCGCCGATCGCGTCGGTGTAGTAGAAGTCCTCGGGCGCAGTCTCCGCCATGGCATCGACGCCGTCGCGACGCAGGCCCACGGGGGCGAAGTACGAACCCGCCCCCTCGATCGTGCCGAAGACGCGATCGAAGCCGCGCTCGAGCGGCCAGGAGGAAGTCGGCTCATCCATGCTCGCGCTCAGATGCCATTTCCCGGACAGGAAGGTGCCGTAACCGGCCGCACCGAGGAGCTCCGCCGCGGTGTGACAGGCCTCGGAGAGGTCGCCGGGGTAGCCGTCAGGCCGTTCGTCCCCGGTGAGGATGCCGATGCCGACCTGATGCGGATGCAGTCCGGTCAGGAGGCTCGCGCGGGTGGGCGAGCAGCGCGGCGAGTTCGAGAACCGGGTGAAACGGGTTCCGGCCCGGCCCAGCGCATCGAGAACCGGGGTGTCGATCTCGCCGCCATAGCAGCCGATGTCGGAGAAGCCCATGTCGTCGGCGAGGATCAGCAGCACGTCCGGCCTCGACGGGAGCGGGGCGGTCTCCTGCGTCATGGGCGATCTCCTGATCGGTAGTACATCGATGTACTACGGAACTGTAGAGCCGTGGAGAACCACCGTCAACACCCGCTCCATCGGCCCTGCGCGGGATCGTGCGAAGCTGCACGGCCCGCCGAGGTGGCGCGCCCGACCGGCCCCGCGTAGCATCCGAGCAGGATCCGAGCAGGTGGGAGGCGCCATGGCGGTCACGATGGCCGATGTCGCACGCCGCGCCGGAGTCTCCCCGAAGACGGTCTCCAACGTGCTCGGCGACCGCTACCCCTACATCCGTCCCGAGACGCGCAGCCGCGTCCTCGCCGCGGTCGAGGAGCTCGGCTACCGGCTCAACACCTCTGCGCGAGCGCTGCGCACCAACCGCACCGGCGTGATCGGGCTGGCGCTGCCGGAGATGCGGGCCCCCTACTTCGCGGAGCTCGCCGACGAGGTCTCCCGCGCCGCCCGCGAGGTCGGCCTGCGCGTCGTCGTGGAGAACATCGAACCCGAGCCGCACGTCGCCGTGGACCACATGGCCTTCGCGAGGACGCAGGGGCTCGACGGAGCGCTCATCGCCCCCGCCACCCGGGCCGATGTCGCCCTCGAGTCCGCTCCCGCCGGGTTCCCCCTGGTCGTCCTCGGCGACCGCCGCCTCGAGGACGACGTCGACCAGGTCTTCCTCGCCAACGCGCAGGGCGCCCGCCTCGCCGTCGAGCACCTGCTGGCGATCGGGCGCACCCGCATCGCGCTGCTGGGGGCCGATCCGGACCAGCTGATCGGCAACGCGGCCGAGCGCACCGCCGCCTACCGCGCCGTCCTCGACGAGCACGGCCTCGCCGAGGACCCGACACTGCTGATCGCCTGCCCGGGATGGACCAGCGCCGCGGGCGCCGAAGCGCTCGCCCAGGCCCTGCACGCAGGTCTGCAGCTCGACGCGGTCCTCGCGCTCACCGACTCGCTCGCGCTCGGCGCTCTGTGGGCGCTCGACCAGGCCGGGCTCGGCGTCCCGGACGAGGTGTCCGTCATCGGCTTCGACGGCATCGACGACGGCCGCTTCTCCGTCCCCGCGCTCAGCACCGTCGCCGTCGACCGGCATCGCACGGCCCGGGCCGCCGTCGACCTGCTGGCCCGCCGTCTCGCGCAGCCCGATGCGGACCTGCCGCCGGCGGCGATCGAGATCGAGACGGAGCTCATCGTGCGCGACTCGTCCGTGCCGCGGGGCTGACCGACCCCGCCGCCTCACGCGGACTGCCGCGCCACCAGCGTGCAGTCGACGAGCTCGACGCCACCCGGCCCTGCATCGCCGGCGATCATCTGCACGAGCAGCTCCGCGGCGCGCCGGCCGACGGCGCGCAGATTCAGGTCCACGGACGTGATCGCCGGACGGGCCGCCTCGACGACGACGCTCCAGTTGTCCACGCCCACCACGCCCACCTCATCGGGCACTCGCCTCCCCTGGTCCCGCAGGCAGTCCAGCACTCCGCGGGCGATCTGGTCGTTGGCGCAGAAGACCCCGTCGAAGTCCGTGGCGGCGAGCAGGCGCTGGGCGGCCTCGAACCCCCACCTCTCCGACCATTCGCCGTGCAGCACCTCGCCTCCGGCGATCTGCAGGCCCGCCTCCTCGAGCGCCCGCGCGGCTCCCGCGGCCCGGTGCGTGCTGGCCAGGTGGTGCGCGGGTCCGGCGACCACGGCGATCGAGCGTCGTCCCGTGTTGACCAGGTGCTGCGCACCCCGGTAGGCGCCACCGGCATCGTCCGGGACCACCGAGGTGTCCGCGCGGTCGTCCGAGGGGGAGAGCGCGTACACGGTGGGGACGTCGATGACCTCGCGGAGAGATGCCCGGGAGTCGCTCGAGCGGCCGGTGACGATGAGCCCGTCGATGCCGCGGTTCCGCAGGGTCCGCAGGTAGTGGCGCTCCCGGATCGGGTCCCCTCGGCTCTCGGCCAGCAGCATCGCGATCTCGCCGACGCCGAAGGTGTCCTCCGCCCCGGTGAGGATCGGCATGGTGAAGCGGCCGTAGGAGTCGCTGGTGAGCACTCCGACGATGAAGGAGCGTCCGGCGGAGGGGTGCTCGCCCCCGGCGTCGAGCACCATCCCCAGCGCTCGAGCCGTGTCGCGGACGCGCTGCCGCGTCGCCGGGCTCAGCTGACCGCGCCCGTTGATCGCCTTCGAGGCGGTGCCGACCGATACCTCGGCGACCTCCGCGACCTGCGCCAGGGTGACACGCTTCTTCGCCATCAGGGGACCTCTCGTGGACGTCTGCAGTGCTCGCCGCGCGGCAATCCACCAGGTTCGATTTGCCGCACGACGGCAACATACCACCTCCGATCAGGCCTTGACCTCGACGACGGGCCACCTCTAGCCTAAGTGCGTTGCCGCAAGGTTGCGGCGACTTTGCCGAGATGGAGGAAACATCATGGATCCCAGCAGGAGAGCCGTCCTGGGGCTCGGAGCAGGTCTGATGACGGCCGCGGGCCTCGCCGCCTGCGGCTCGAGCGGCCAGAAGGACGGCGACGGACCGGTCACGCTGACGGTCTGGGCGCGCGAGGGCGACAACTCCATGGAGGACCAGATGGGTGCGTTCGAGGCGGCGCATCCCGGGATCACCGTGCAGCTGTCCTCCGTGAGCAACGACCAGTACCTCACGAAGTTCGCCAACGCGATCCGATCCGGATCCGTCCCGGACCTCATCAACTTCGACATCATCAACGCCCCGCTGCTCGCCACCCAGGGGCAGCTCACGGACATCACCGAGCAGAGCAAGGGCCTCGCCAACCTCGAGGATCTGGCACCGGCAGGCATCGAGGTCGGCACCCTGGAGGACGCGATCTTCTCGCTGCCCGTCGCGCTCACCGGTTCCCAGATGTTCTGGAACAAGGCGCTCTTCGAGGCGGCCGGCCTGGACCCGGAGGTGCCGCCGACGACTCTCGCCGAGGTCAAGGAGTTCGCCGAGAAGATCCAGGCCACGGGCGAGGGGATCAGCGGCTTCTCGACCATCGGCGGCGCCGGAGGGGCCTTCACCGGGTTCCCCTCCGGATGGGCGGACGGAGGCGAGATCGTCTCCGACCCCGGGCCGGATCAGGTCTCCTCCTTCTCCGACCCCGCGATGGTGGCGATGGTCGCCTGGTACCAGGACATGTGGCAGTCGGGGCTGATGCAGCCCACCGACGAGCCCAACCAGGACCCCGGCAACGTCGGTCAGCAGAACGTGCTCGAGGGCAACGTCGGGATCATCTTCACCGGCGCCAACACCTTCTCCGGCAAGGAGGACCAGTTCGGCTCCGTCGCCGGGATCCCCGGCACGAGCGGGGAGCTGGCCTCCTTCCTCGGCGGCAACCAGGCGGCCATCCCCCTGGGCGCCCCGCACCCCGAGGAGGCGTGGACCCTGCTGGAGTGGCTGGTCTCCGACCAGGAGGCCGCAGAGCTCAACCGGACCGCCGGCTGGATCGCCCCCGACCTCGCCCTGGCCGAGTCGCTCGCCTCGGACGACTGGGCCGCGGCGACCGTCGGCTCGCTCGCGGTGGGCCGGCTCCCCATCTCCATCGCGTACTTCGCGATCATCAACGATCCGAACGGGCCGTGGGCGCAGAACTCCCAGGCGGTGATCTTCGAGGGCGCCGACCCGGCGACGACGATGGCCCGCGCCCAGGAGCAGGCCGACCAGCTGATCGCCGACGCCTACCGGCAGATCGGGTGACACGATGACCCTCTCCGCCACTCCGGCGGTCGGTCAGCTCCGATCCTCCGCCCGCTCCCGCACCGGTATGATCCGGCGCCGTGCGCTGCTCGGATACCTGCTGGTCTCCCCTGCGCTGCTGCTCAGCGTGCTCTTCTTCGTGCTCCCGATGATCCTGCTGGCCGCGATGTCGTTCACCGACTGGCCGCTGCTGGGCACCCCGAGCTGGGCGGGCCCGGAGAAGTACGTCCGGGCCTTCACGGACCGGAGGTTCCTGGACGCGCTCGCGTTCACGGCGCTGTTCACGGCGGCGCTCGTCCCCGTCTCCATCGCGGTCTCCTACCTCACGGCCGTCATGGTGCGCGGGCACGGACGCTTCGTGGCCTTCGTCCGGACCTCCTTCTTCCTGCCGGTCGTCATCGGGTTCACCGCAGCGGCCTACATGGCCCAGGTGATGCTGATGCCGGGCACCGGCATCATCAACATCGCTCTCGAGGCGATCGGGGCGAGCGACGGCCGGACGGCCTGGTTCACCCAGCCGGGCACCGCGTTCTGGGCCGTCCTGGTGCTCTCCGTCTGGAAGAGCATCGGCGTGGCGATGATCCTGCTGATGGCGGGGATGCAGGCCGTCCCCGAGGAGCTGCACGATGCCGCGAAGATCGACGGCGCCGGCTGGTGGAGGCGGGAGGCGTCGGTGACCTTCCCGCTGATCCGCCGCCAGTTCGCCCTGTGCATGATCCTCTCGCTGTCCGGCACGCTGCTGGTCTTCGACCAGTTCTACGTGCTCACCAAGGGCGGCCCCAGCGGCAGCACCACCACCGCCGTGATGTACACCTACCAGCAGTCGTTCGTCCGCTTCGACCTCGGGTACGGCGCGGCGCTGTCGATGGTGCTGACCGGTCTGATCCTGGTGATCGCCCTCGTCCAGCTGCGCACGCTCCGGGCCGATGGTTCGGGAGGCGCGTCATGAGCGTCCTGCCCCCACACCTCCCCGGAACGGCGAGCGCCGGGCCCGCCGCAGGGCGGCGGCGGACCTCGCCGCGCGCGCAGCTGTCCGCCCTGTGCTACCTGCTGGTCGGGACGCTGCTGGCGATGCTCTTCCTGTTCCCGATGCTGTACATCCTGCTGCGGTCCTTCCTGCCGACCTCGGCGGACGTCGACGGCGTGGGCCTGGCCTCGCTGCAGAACCTCACGCTCGAGAACTACGCCGTGATCCTCGAGCCCTCGGTCGGCCTGACCCGCTACGCCCGGAACTCCGCGATCATCGCGCTCGGCGTCGCGCTCGGCGTCGGCGTCGTCGCCACCCTCGCCGGATACGCGCTCTCGCGGATCCGCTTCCGGTACTCCTCGCTGGTGTTCGTGATCCTGCTGGCGCCGCTGGTCGTCCCCTACCAGGGGCTGCTCACCCCGCTGTCCATCATCCTGGGAGCCCTCGGGCTGCTGGACTCGATCACCGGCGTCGTGCTGGTGCTCATCACGCTGCAGCTCCCCTTCTCCGTGTTCGTCATGCGGAACACCTTCGACGGCATCCCCGCCGAGCTCGAGGAAGCCGCCGCCCTCGACGGCGCCGGCACCCTCCCGCTCCTGCGGCGGGTCATGATCCCGCTGGCACTGCCCGGGATCGTCACCATCGCGCTGTTCGGATTCATGGCGGGCTGGAACGATCTGCTCAGCTCCATCGTCTTCCTCTCCAGCCAGGAGAAGTACACCCTTCCGATCGCGCTCACCGACATCACCACCTCCTTCCAGATCCCCGGGGTCCAGATCATCGATCCCGGCCTGCTCACGGCCACGGCGTGCGTCGCCATCGCACCGGTCGTGGTCATCTTCCTCGTGCTCCAGCGCCACTACACCAAGGGCCTCATCGGAGGCGCCATCAAATGAGGTACTCACCCATGCATCACGATCCGCAGACCATCACCGACCGGGCCCCCGCCGCGGCCCTCCTCCCGCTGGGCGCGATCAGGCCGACGGGCTGGCTGCGCGCGCAGCTCCAGCTCCAGGCAGAGGGGCAGACGGGACAGCTCGAGGAGATCTGGCCGGAGGTCGGCCCCAGCAGCGCGTGGCGAGGCGGGGACGGCGAGGACTGGGAGCGCGGCCCCTACTACCTCGACGGGCTGGTCCCGCTCGCGCACGTGCTGGGCGACGAGACCCTGCTCGCGAAGATCGCCCCCTGGATCGAGTGGATCCTCGCCTCGCAGACCGAGGACGGCTTCTTCGGGCCCGCGAGCAACGATGACTGGTGGCCGCGGATGGTCGCGCTCAAGGTCCTCACCCAGCACGCGGAGGCCACCGGGGACGAGCGCGTCGTGCCGTTCCTGCGCCGGTACTTCCGACATCAGCTCGAGCACCTCCCGGACCGTCCGCTGCGATCCTGGGGCCGGGCCCGAGGCGCGGACAACGCCCTGTCCGTGTGGTGGCTGCACGCGAGGACCGGCGAGGACTGGCTGCTCGACCTCGTCGACCTCCTCGACTCCCAGACCATCGCCTGGAACGACTACCTCGGCAGGGACCTCATCACCGGTGCCGCGCGCGTGTTCTCCCACCGCACCCACGGGCCCAACGTCGCGATGGGCCTCAAGAAGGGAGCGGTCGACTGGATCCGCGACGGACGCGAGGCCCACCGCCAGGAGACCGAGCAGGCCTTCGAGAACCTCGACCGCTGGCACGGCCAGGCGCACGGCTGGTTCTCCGGGGACGAGTGGCTCGGCGGCCCGCTGGCGACCGCGGGGGTCGAGACCTGCCAGGTGGTCGAGATGATGTTCACCTGCGAGATGCTCGCGGCCACCTTCGCGGATGCGCGCCACGGCGACCGCCTCGAATCCCTCGCCTTCAACCTCCTGCCCGCCTCGAACGACCCGCGGATGCGCAGCCACCAGTACCTCCAGCAGGCCAACCAGCTGGAGGTCTCCGTGGCCCGGCGCGAATGGAGCTTCTCCTCCGACGACGCGAACATCTTCGGCCACGAGCCGCACTTCGGGTGCTGCACGGCGAATCTCCACCAGGGCTGGCCCAAGCTCGTCAGCTCCCTGTGGATGCGCTCGCCGGGCGGGCTGCGGTCGGTCGCCTACGCCCCGGCGCAGGTGCGCACCACCGTCGGCGGCGCCGATGTCGCCCTCGACATCACCACCGACTACCCCTTCACGGAGACGGTCAGCATCGACGTCACGTCCTCGAGCAGCGAGCCCTTCGACCTGCAGCTGCGCATCCCCGGCTGGGCGGAGGACTGGGAGCTCCGCGTCGACGGCGATCCCGTCGACCTCGATCCCGTCGACGGATACGTGACGCTGCACCGCTCCTGGACGGCAGCGCGGGTGCAGCTCACGCTCCCCATGCGCACCCGGGTGATCCGGCGCGAGAAGCAGGCGGCCGCGCTGCGCTTCGGACCGCTCGTCCTCGTCCATCCGCTGGGCGAGAACTGGAGGGCCGTCGACGGCGCCCCGGGCCTCGACGAGTGGGAGATCCACCGCCGCACCTCCTGGAACTGGGCGCTCGCCGGGCTGGACCGGGCCGGGGACTGGAGCGTGGAGCGGCGCCCCGTGCAGCCGGTCCCCTTCGGGCTGACGGGGTCCTCCCCCGGCGAGGGGTCCCCGCTGACCGTCACCGGGTTCGGGGTCTCGGCCACGCAGTGGCGCCAGGCCGGCGCGGACACCGGTCCGCTCCCGCCCAGCCCGCTGCTCGAGCGCGGCGCATCCGCGGACCTCGCCCTGGTCCCCTACGGCTGTGCGCGCCTGCGCATCACGGAGTTCCCCGTCTCCGGCAGCTGGACGGACCTCGACGATCCCGAGGACCCGCAGCACCGTCAGCCCTGAGGCCCGGACACGACGAGGGAGCCGCGCCCGCGCGGGCGCGGCTCCCTGGCCGGGACGCTCCGACGGCCCCGCCCCTACCCCTTCAGCCCCGAATGCGCGAGCCCGTCGATCACCCGGCGCTGCATGAGGATGAACAGGATCAGGATGGGCGCCATGGCCATGAGGGAGGCGGCCATCATCACGGGATAGTCGATGACGTACTGCCCGTTCAGGGAGGCGATGCCCACGGACAGGGTGCGGTGCTCGGCCCGGCTGGTGACCACGAGCGGCCACAGCAGGTTGTTCCACGCGGCGAGGGTGGTGACGATCGCGAGGGCGCTGATCGAGGGCTTCGCGAGCGGCAGCATGACCTTCCAGAAGATCTGGAAGGAGTTCGCGCCGTCCAGGCGCGCGGCCTCCTCGAGCTCGCCGGGCAGGCTCACGAAGAACTGCCGCATGAGGAAGGTGCCGAAGGCGCTGAAGACGGTGGGCGCCACGATCCCGGGCACCGTGTCCAGCCAGCCCAGGTTCTGCACGATCTGGTACTGCGGGATCAGGTACGCCTGGTTGGGGATCATGAGGATCGACAGCATGACGGCGAAGATCGCGGCGCTCGCGGCGAAGCGCATACGGGCGAAGGCGTAGCCGGCCATGCTGCACAGCACCACCTGTCCGAGGACGGTCGCGACGGTGACGCGCACGGACACCCAGAACTGCTCGAAGAACGGGATCTGCCGGAACACCTCGACGTAGTTGTCCAGGCGCAGCTGCTCGGGCCACAGGGTGGGCGGGACGGAGGTGACCTCCGCGGTCGAGGACAGCGACATGAGGATCTGCCACAGGAACGGGAACACCATGATGAACCCGCCGATGCTGAGCACCACATGCGCCCAGGCGTTGCTGCCCATCACCGCTCCGCCTCTGCGGCGCCGCTTCCGTGTCGGGCTCGTCCGCGCCTCAGCCATCGTCCGCCCACCTCCTCTGCACCCGGAACTGCACGGCCGTGAGCAAGCCGATGATCAGCATGAGCAGGATCGCGATCGCCGCTCCGGTGCCCTTGTCGTTGCTGATGAACGCCTCCCGGTAGAACAGCGACACCATCGACTGGGTCGCGCCCTTGATGGGGTTGGACTCCCCGATCATGATGTAGATCAGGTCGAACAGCTCCATCCCGTGGATCACGCTGAGCACGGACAGGAAGAAGATGCTGGGGCTCAGCAGCGGCACCGTGATCGACACCAGCTGCCGCCAGCTGGAGGCGCCGTCGATCCAGGCGGCCTCGTGCATCTCCGCGGGGATGCCGCGCAGCCCGGCGCCGAGGATGATGATGTTGAAGCCGAGCGAGGACCACACCCCGACGATCCCGATCGCGAGCAGCGCGACCCATTCGGTGGAGGTCCAGTGCACCCGCGGCACCCCGAACACGCCGAGGAACTGATTGAGGATCCCGTACTGGCTGTTGAAGATCATCCCCCACACCAGCGCGATCGCCGCCGGCATGGACACGAACGGCGCGAAGAACAGCACTCGGTAGAAGGACACGAATCGCAGTCCGGGCCGGTTCAGCAGGTTCGCGATCACGATCGAGATCGGGATGCCGACCAGCAGGATCGCCGTGTACAGGAGGGTGTTCACGAGCGCCCGGGGCACCTGCCCGGAGGCGATCAGCCCCGCCCAGTTCTCCAGGCCCACGAACTCGGCGCCGCCGAACACGCCCCAGCGGGTGAAGGAGTAGTAGGCGGTCTGCAGCACAGGCCAGAAGTAGAAGACGGCGAGGCCCAGCAGGGTGGGCAGCACGAACAGCCACGGCCACAGGCCGTCGGGGTTCGCCAGGCCCCCGCGCCGGCGGCCGCGCCCGTTCCGGCGCCGTCGCCCGGCCGGGCCCGGCCCCGCACCCCCGCCCGGAGGGGCCGGGGAGCGCGCCGCGGCCGCCTGCGTCACTGCTCGGCCTCCTTGGCGAGCAGCTCGTCGATGCGGGCGTCCAGCTGCGTCGTCCCCTCCTCGACGCTCAGGTCACCGGCGAGGATCTGCGGGATCATCTCGCTCTCCACCTCGAGCCAGGCCTGCGTGTTCGCGGAGACCGGATACGGCACCCCGTACTCCTCGGCGGACGCGGGGAACAGGGCAAGGTCGTACTCGGGATGCGAGTCGATGTAGGCCTGCTCGGTGCCGCGGAAGGCGGGGATCGAGGTCCCCGAGGCGCCGACGATCTCCTGCGCCTCCTTCGTGCCGGTGTACACGGCGAAGGCCGCGGCGGCGTCGCGCTTCTCGCTGCTCGCGGAGGCGACGACGGCACCGCCGTGCAGGACCACGGCGCGCCGGTCCCCGATCGGCAGCGGCACCACCTGGATGTCCGCGGCGACGGCGGAGTCGACGTAGCCCTGGAGGCGGAAGCTGCCGCCGTAGACCATGGCGGCCTTCCCGCTCTTGAACAGCTCGTCGGGGGAGGTGTCGGCGGTGGTCTGGATCGTGGGCGAGGAGCCGTCCTCGACCATGTCCCGCAGGAACTGCAGCGCCTTCCGGCTGCCCGGGCTCGAGTACTGGGCCTTGGTCGCGTCCTCGTTCAGGACGGCGCCGTCCGCCTGGAAGATCAGGTTGTAGAACAGCTCCTGGTTGTAGGCGCCGCCGGCGAAGCCGTAGACGCCCTCGCCCGCGAGCTTCTCGCTGATGCTCTTCGCGGCGTGGTGCAGGTCCTCCCAGGTCCATTCGTCGGTGGGCGCATCGGCCCCGGCCTTCTCGAAGAGGGCCGTGTTGTACCACAGGCCGATGGAGTCGTACGAGGTCGGCACCCCGTAGGGCACGTCCTCGTAGGTGTACAGAGTGCTCATCGCCTCCGGGTAGTCCGCGAAGTCCAGCTTCCCGGCCTCGACGGCGGGGGCGAGGGAGGCGAGCATGTCGTGGCTCGCGTACAGCTGGAAGTTGGGGCCGTTCATCATGAAGGCGTCCGGCAGGTTCTCGCCCGAGGCCTGTGTCTGCAGGCGGGTGAAGAAGTCCTTGAAGGGGCTCGCCGTCATCTGCACGGTGATGTTCGGGTAGACCTTGTTGAAGCCGGCGATCACGGCGTCCCAGTCGAAGTCCGACTCCCAGATGGCGAACTCGATCTGCGCCTCCATCCGGGTGTCGGACACGTCGACGTCGCCGCCGGGTCCGGTCCCGGGGCCGCTGCGGCTGCATCCGGTCGCGGTGAGCCCGGCCAGCGCCAGTCCGGTGATCCCGCTCAGCATCGTCCGTCGTCTCATGTCCTGCGCCTCCGATTCGTGGATGCGATCTGCGATCGCGTGTGGTCCGGCCGGGGGCGCGGGGGCTCGCCCCGCGCCGCGAACGTGACGGTCGTGAAGTCGAAGCGGTCGCCCCGGTACACGGAGCGCCCCAGCTCGAGGCGCCGGCCGCGGCGGTCCACGCCGACCTGGGTCGCGAACAGGGCCGCGGAGCCGGGGGGCATCTCCAGCAGCTCGGCGAGCGCGGCATCGGCGGTGATCGCGGAGATCCGCCGGTCGTGGCGGTGGACGGCGATCCGGTACCGGGTCTCGAGCAGCTCGTACAGGGATCCGGTGAGGTCCAGGGAGAGCAGCCCGGGGAAGATCTCCTGCGGGAGCCATACCTCCTCGAGCGCCATCGGCATGCGGTCGGCGAGACGCAGCCTCCGGATCCGCTGCACGGGACTGCTGGGGGCGATGCCGAGGTCGCGGGCGACGGTGACATCGGCCGGCTCCTCCGCCGCCTCGAGCAGCCGGCTCGAGGGGTGCCAGCCGCGGGCGAGGGCGTCCTGGGTGAAAGAGCTCAGCCGCGGCGCCTTGGTCAGCCGGGGGTCGACGACGACCGGCGGGCCCCCGGCCCGGGCGCGGATCAGCTGCTGTTCGCGCAGCATCGCGAGGGCCGAGCGGACCGTGGACCGGGCGATGCCGAGCTCGGCGGCGAGCTGCCGTTCCGAGGGCAGGACGGCGGCGGGCTCCGCCCCGAGGATGTACCGCGACTCGATGGCGTCACGAGCCTCCTGCGCGATGTGTGCCGGGCGCATCGGGGCACCTCCTCGTTCCCTCGCCGGATCCTTCGAGCCTGGACCAGCGGTCCGTCCGCTCGCAAGGATCGGGACGCCCTGGTCTGCCTGTCGAGTCCTCGACCTGGCCCGTTACCGGCGAGGGGGCGCCCGGTGGTCCGGTAACCCTGGCCGCGGGCGGGCCGGCGCCGCTAGCGTCCGAGGGCATGATCGGACCCACCGGCCCCACCTGGCCCCTCCCCCTCGGCGCCCCCTCGGCGCCGCCCGCCCTGCCGTCCGCCGCGCTCCGGAGCGCGGCGCGGTGAGCGCGGTCGACGCCTACCGCGCCGCCGCCGCCCGGCTGCTCGAGGACACGGCGCAGGAGTCCGCCGGGCTGGGGCGCGCCTCCGAGCTGCTGGCCCGATCCCTCCGGGACGGCGGAGTGCTGCACGTGTTCGGCTCCGGGCACTCGGCCCTCCCGGCGACCGACGCGACCTTCCGCGCCGGCGGGCTCGCCCCCGTCCGCCTGATCCACGATCCGGCGCTCGCGCCCTGGGAGCCCACGCGCGTCTCCCGCATCGAACGGCTTCCCGGCTACGGCAGCGCGATCGCGCAGCTGCAGGACCTGCGGTCCGGGGAGGTCCTCGTGGTCATCTCCCATTCGGGCATCAACCCGGTGCCGATCGAGCTGGCCCAGCAGGCCCGGGAGCGGGGCCTGGTCGTCGTCGCGATCACCAGCCGCTCCCATTCCCTGGCCGCCCGGTCCCGGCATCCCGACGGCCTGCGCCTGCTGGACGTGGCCGATGTCGTGCTGGACACCCGCGCCCCGGAGGGGGACGTGAGCGTCTGCCTCGAGGACGGGACGGAGACCGGGCCTGTCTCCACGATCCTCGCGACCTGGCTCGTGCACGCGCTCGCGATCGGCGCGATGGAGCGTCTGGTCGCCGCGGGCATGCCGCCGCCGGTGCTGCGCAGCATGAACCGCGCCGGCGGGGACGGTTCCAACGAGGCCGTGCTGGCGCCCCTGCGCGGGAGGCTCTCCCGTGAGCCGTGACCTGCTCGCCGGGGTGCGGGGCCTCGCCCGCCGTCGTGCGCCCGCGCTCGAGGACCGCCTGCGGCTGCGGCTCATCGGCCCGGCCGGGGACGGTCTCGAGCGGGTCCTCGTGCATACCGACGGGGACGTGCTCCGGATCGAGGCGAGCACCGCATCGGCAGCCTGCGTGGGTCTGGCCCGCGCGCTCGAGGACGTCTTCGACGCGGACCTGTCCGCGCAGGGCCCCGCCGTCGTCGACGCCTCCGCGCCTCTGCCGCGCCGCGCCCCGCAGCGGTTCGCGACCGCGCTGCGCCGCCGCTACCACCACAACCCGGTGGCCTTCGGCTACTCGGCCGCCTCCTGGGACTGGGAGCGCTGGGAGCGCCACATCGACGACATCGCCCTGCACGGGGCGACGGCGCCGCTTCTGCTGGTGGGCCATGAGGCGGTGCTCGTGGCGATGCTGCGCGACCTGGACGTCCCGCAGGAGGAGGCGGCGCGCTTCGTGGGCGGGCCCGCCTTCCTCCCCTGGACGACCATGGGCATCACCCACGACCTGGGGGCCGTGCTCACCCCGGAGGCGCTCGCGGACCGGGCGCAGCTGGGCCGGCGCATCGCCGACCGGGCGCGGGAGCTCGGTATGCAGGTGGTGCTCCCCGGCTTCGGCGGGCAGCTGCCCGCATCGCTCGCGGGGACCGCGCGGACCATCGAGTGGCAGGGCTGGCGCAGCTCCCTCGCCGATCCGGGCAGCGCCCTGTTCGCCGAGGCCGCCGCCTCCCTGCACCGCCATCAGCGGGAGCTGCTGGGCACCGATCACCTCTACGCGGTCGACCCGTACATCGAGTCCCTGCCCCCGGCGGGCAGCCCGCAGGACTTGGCCGCGCACGCCGGGGCGATCTACGCGGCGATGCACCGCGCGGATCCGGAGGCGGAGTGGATCCTGCAGGGCTGGCCCTTCCACTACCGGGCCTCCTTCTGGACACCGGAACGGGTGCACGCCCTGCTGTCCCGGGTGCCGCAGGACCGCCTGGTGCTGCTGGACCTGTGGGGCGAGCACGCGCCGATGTGGCAGCGCACCGGGGGCATGTACGGCAGGCGCTGGCTGTGGTGCCTCACCCACGACTTCGGCGGGCGCTTCGCCGTGTTCGGGGACATCCGCGCCCTGGACGCGGACCTGGCGGGGCTGCGCACCGCGGCGGCCGAGGGGACCCGCGGCCGCCTGGAGGGCTTCGGCCTCACCGGGGAGGCGCTCGAGGACGATGCCGTCGTCCACGAGCTCGCGGCGCGGGCGCTGTGGTCGCCGATGCCGCCGCTCGAGGAATGGCTGGACGGCTTCGTCGCCCGCCGGTACGGGATGGATGATGCCCGGGCTCGCGAGGTCTGGGAGCTGCTGGGGTGGACCCTCTACGGGCCGGGCCGCACCCGGGCCACGCCCTCCCCGCTGATCGCCCGGCCCTGGTCGGCGGGCCTGCCCTTCGCCTCGCAGCGTCTGGCCGGGGAACCGCTGCCGGATGCGTCCGGACCGCCGTCGGCGAACCTCGATGCGGAGAACGACGCGGAGATGCTGGGCGCTCTGCCCCACCTCGCCGCGGCGGCCCGGACCCTTCTTCGCCTGCGCGGCACGGGACCGGCGGCTGCCGGCGGGGCCGATGCGCTGGGCCATGACGCGGCCCAGCTGGTCATCCATGTGGCAGCGCAATCCGCGCGCGCCCCGCTGCGGGCGATGGCCGCCGCCTCCGCCGCAGGGGACGGCGAGCGCGTCCGCGCGGAGGCCTCGGTGCTGGAGGCGCTGCTGCACGGGGTCGACGCGGTCGCCGCCACCCGGCCGGACATGCTGGTGGGCACGTGGATCGCGGCGGCCCGGCGCAGCGCCGGACCCGATCGGCGCCTCGCCGACGCCCTCGAGCGCGATGCCCGCTCCCTCGTGAGCGTGTGGGGCGAGCAGGACAGCGGCCTGCACGACTATGCGGCCCGGCACTGGTCGGGGTTGCTCACGGACCTCCACCTGGCCCGCTGGCGCGCCTGGGCGACATGGCTCGCCGCGATCGCCGACGGCACCGCCGATGCCGCAGACCCGGCTCCGCTGCGCACCCGGATCCAGCGGATCGAGGAGGACTGGCGCGGCGCGACCAGCCCGTACCCGACCGCGCCGTACGGCGACCTCACCGAGGTGACCCTGCCCTTGCTGGACCTCGCCGAGACCCAGATCCCGCGCCTGATCCCGCCGTCCACCTGACCGGTCGCCGCCCCTCTCCGCCGTTCCCCGTCTCCACCGCTTCCCGTTCCCTGCTCCTCCCCGGGGCTCCTCCCCGGGCTCATCGGCCCCCTCCTCCGAAGGACTCCCTCATGCACCGCGTCACCCGCCGCACCGCTCTCGCCTCCCTTCCCGCCGTCTCCCTGCCCGCGACGGGCCTGCTGGGCACCGCCGCCGCGCAGGCCGCCCCCGCGGCCGGACCGGGTCGTCCCGCCGAGCCGGACGCACGCACCGGGATCCGCCTCGCCTTCCTCGCCGACACGCATGCGGATCCGGAGAACACGACGAGCATGGCCCGGCTGCGGGCGGTGCTCGCGGCCGTCGAGGCCTTCGATCCCTCCCTCGTGATCCACGGCGGCGACGTCACCGAGCACGGCATCGAGGCGGAGTACCGGGCCTTCGAGGAGGCGGTGCCCGATGGTCTGCGCGAGCGGATGGTCGCGGTGCCCGGGAACCACGAGACGCGCTGGGACGCGAGCGCCGGGCAGCTGCGCCGCGAGCACCTCGGGGAGAGCGTGCGCGTGCAGGACCTCGACGGGCTGCGGATCATCCTCGCGGACACCACGGCCGACCAGCAGGAGGTCGCCTGGTGGACCCCGCAGGCCCTCACCGAGCTCGAGGAGGCGCTGCGCACCGCCGGGGATCGGCCCTGCGTGCTGGTCACCCACTTCCCCATGGGAGAGGGCTTCTACTACGTCGCGAACCAGCAGGACATGGAGGACGTGCTCGCCACCCGGCCGATCTCCCTGCATCTGACCGGGCACACGCATCGTGAGCTGCTGACGCGCGTGAACCGGCGCGATCAGCTGGAGGCGGCCGCCGTGAAGATCGACGCGGCCTACTACGAGCTGACCGGGGAGATCGACCGACTGCTGATCACGCGGGTCGAGATCTCCGATCCCACCGCCCCTGAGGATGCCGTGCGCACGGAGGTCGGGACCTTCGACCTGGGCCCCGAGCACGGCAGGGACCGCTTCCTGCCCCGCCGGGCGGAGGCGACCGACGAGGGCGCGTCCGTGAGCGTGGACGTCCCCCTGCCCGGGTCCTTCCACGGCGAGGTCGACGCCGTGCTGTACGACGCCGCGATCTACGCGGGTCGCAACGAGGAGCTCCCCTGGTCCCCGTTGCAGCGCAGCGGACGGGCCCGGTTCTCGGGCGGGCTGGACGCCTCGGAGCTCGCCGAGGGGAGGCAGCGCGTGCATGTGCGGGTGCGGCCAGAGGACAGCTCCGGCACCCGCCTGCTGACCGTTCCGTTCACACGCGGCGAGCGCGGCACCGCCTGGGAGGCGCAGCTCGCCGGGATGATCCAGGGCGCACCCGCCGTCCTCGACGCCGCGGACGGGCCGCTGCTCGTGGTCGGCGACAGCTCCGGCCTGGTCACCGCGCTCGACGTCGACGGCGCCGCCCGCTGGACCGCGCGGGTCGAGGGCGACGTCCGTCGCGATCTGGTCACCGCCCATGAGGGGCGTGCGGTCGCCGTCCCCGACAGCTCCGGCTTCCTGCACCTGCTCGCGGCCGACGGCTCCCTGCTCTGGCGGTACGCCACCGGCGCCCCGCTCGCGGCGGATCCCGGGGCCGGGACGATCGACGGGGCCGAGGTGCTCATGGTCTGCTCCGGGACGACGCTCCACGTCGTCGACGCCGTCTCCGGGGAGCGGCGGTGGACCGCGCAGCTGCCGGCGACGTCGATGGGGGCGCCCGCGACCGACGGCGAGCGCGTCCTGCTCGGGGTGGGCGACGGCCGCGCCCACGCCCTGGACGCCCGGACCGGCGCGCCCCTGTGGACCCGCTCGCTCACCGACCGGGCGGGCAGCTACCAGCGCTTCATCTACGGGCCCTGGAACGATGCCGTCACCGTGCTGCCCGACGGGAGCGTCCTCGCGTCCGGGATCGCCGACGCCCGCTGTCTCGCCCCGGAGGACGGCGCCGTGCGCTGGATCCTCCCGGGCTCCTTCCAGTACGCCCGGGAGACGATCACCGCTGACGGCGACCTGCTGCTGGCGAACGAGTCGGGCGAGCTCGTGCGGGTGGATCCCGCCACCGGCGAGGAGCGGGCCCGGCACGCGACCGCGGAGCGCATCCTGGACGAGGGCTTCGTGCTGGTGGGAGACGTCGTGCACACCGCGAGCCACGCGGGGCTGATCAGCGCGGTCGACCTGGGCTCGGGCGCCGTCGAGCAGATCACCCGGCTGAGCACCGCCCCCGTCCTCGCCCCGGGTGCGGCCTTCGGCGACCTCGTCGTGTTCGGCGACCTCGCCGGGACGGTGCACGCCCTGGCGCAGCTGTGAGCATGAGCCGCTCCCTCACCGGTCCGCATCGAGCGAGAACGTCGCCGAGAGCAGCAGCCCCGCCGCGCCCAGCAGCGTCGAGAGGTCGTCGTCGGCGACGGCCGCGAGCCGCGGCGGGGTCCGCCGCCGGTTGAGCATCCGCCCCAGCTCCTGGGAGAGGATCTCCTCGGCGAGCGCGCCCCCGCGCCCCACGTCCCCGTGGATCAGGTACTGCTGCAGCCCGAGGATCTGCTCGAGGTCCGCGATCCCCTGCGCCACGTTGCCGAGGTAGCGGCGCAGCAGCGCCGCGGCGGCGGGGTCCTGCACCGAGAGCTCGACAAGCGCTGCGCAGGTCATCGACTCCGCATCGGGGAGCCCGGCGCGCTCGGCCTCGCGGCGCAGCCAGGGCAGCGTGGCCACCGTCTCCCAGCAGCCGATCCTCCCGCACACGCACTGCTCGCCGTGCTGGTCCACGACCATGTGCCCGATCTCGCCGCCGCCCCCGCGGTCCCCGCGCAGCACGCGGCCGCTGTGCACGATCCCGACGCCGAGCACCTCCCCGGTGTACACGGAGGCGAAGGTCGACAGCTCGCGCCCCTCGCCGAACCAGAGGTCCCCGATGGCCTGCACCCGCGGGTGATGGTCCACCACGACCGGCACGCCCAGCCGCTCGCCCAGCAGCCGCGCCACGGGCATCCCCTGCAGACGCGGGGCGCGATAGATCTCGAGGATCTCCCCGGCATCCGTGTCGACCATGCCCGCCGAGGCGACGCCGATGCCCATGAGGGCGGTGCCGGCGAAGAACCGCTCGCAGCCGGCGACGATCCCGCTGCCGTCGTCCTCGGGCTCGAGCGGGGCCCGGCCCTCCCGCAGCACCTCCCCGTCCATGCGCAGCACCGCGCAGTGCACACCGTCGCCGGAGATGTAGACGCCCCCCAGGAGGACCTCGTCGCTGAACCACAGCGGACGCGCCGGCTTCCCGGCGCGTCCGCTGCCCCGTCGCGCCTCCGCCTGCAGGGGCTCCTGCTCGACGAGCAGCCCCGCGCCGAGGATCGGCTGCACGATCGTCCCGACGGTGGCGCGGCTGACGCCGAGCGCCGCGGCGAGCTCCGCCCGGCTCTGGGGGCCGTCGCGGTGCAGGAGCCGGATCAGCCGGGATCGGTTCGCGGCGCCGACATCGGCCGCGGTGAGCACGGAGGCATCGCTCATCGCCTCCACCTTCTGCCCTGGTCACAGCTCCGTGCCCGGCTGCGCTGCGTCTCCATCGCCGTCCTTCTCCCCCGTGTGCTCGGTCACGATCGTATCTCGCCGTCGGTCATCTCTGGACGCGATGCCCCGGAGTTTGTAGTGTGCTCCAACATATTCCATCGTTCGAGTACACAGGAGTACCGCCCATGGGCAACCCCCGCATCGCGATCATCGGCGGAGGCATCCGCGGCCGGATCTTCGCCGAGACCACGCACCACCACCCGGCGGCGGATCTCATCGCGATCTGCGAGCCGGATCCGGGCCGTGCCCAGCAGCTCGCCGGAGAGCTCGGCGTCCCCGCCCACGACTCGATCGAGGCGCTGCTCGCGACCGGTGCGCAGATCGACGCGGTCGTCGTCGCGACCCCGGACTTCGCCCATGAGAAGCCCGCGATCGCGGCCTTGGAAGCCGGGCTGGACCTCCTGGTGGAGAAGCCTCTGGCCACCACCTCCGCCGAGGCGGAGCGGATCATGGCCGCCGCCGAGCGCGGCGGCGGCCGCATCGTCGTCGGCTTCGAGAACCGCTGGAACCCCCTGTTCGCCGCGGTGCGCCGGCAGCTGCGCGCAGACGGCCACGCGCTCGTCTCCCAGCGCGCCCTCCTCCAGGACACGGTCTTCGTGCCCACGCGGATGCTCGGCTGGGCGGCGCTGTCCAGCCCCGCCTGGTTCCTCATGCCGCATTCCCTGGACATGGCCACCTGGCTCTCCCGGGCCGAGCCCGTCGAGGTCTACGCCCGCGGGGTCAAGCGCGTCCTGCCCTCCCTCGGGGTCGACACCTGGGACCGCGTCTCCGCGAGCTTCGCCATGTCCGACGGGTCGATCCTGGACCTCGACAGCGGCTGGGTGCAGCCGCTCGGCAAGCCCTCCGTCTTCGAGTTCCGCTTCGAGGTCGAGACCGAGGCCGATGCCTTCGTCCTCGACATCGACGACACCGGGGTCCGCCGCGCCACCGCCGAGCGCACCCTCGGCGTCGGTCCTCTCCCTCATGACCACCGCGGCCGTCCGCAGGGCGTCGCCGCGGACATGATGCGGGACTTCCTCGACGCCGTCGGCGGCGCCGATCTCGACCTCCCCGGCGCCGAGCACGGCCTGCTCATCACCCGCGCCATCGAAGCCGTCCACCGGTCATTGGAGACCGGTGCCGTCCAGCAGATCACCTCTTGATCACCTCCTGAAGGGAAACCGATCGCGATGTCTCGCACCTCCCGCCTCACCTCCCGCCGCAGCCTCCTGGGAGCAGGGGCCGCCGCCGGCGCCCTGGGCCTCGCCGCCTGCGTTCCCCCGTCCTCGACCGGCACCGACGGCGCCGGATCCGGCGAGGAGGGCTCCGCCGGCGACGCCCTCGCCCCGGACGGCTCCTCCCTGAAGGGCGCGGAGATCTCGATCCTCGACGACAACACGAACCTCGTGTTCAAGGAGGGTCTGATCGAGACCTTCCAGCAGGAGACGGGCATCATCGTCAAGAACTACGAGATGGCGAACTTCAACGACCTCCACGACCGGTTCGCGACCGCCTTCGCCGCGCAGGACTCCTCGATCGACGTCATCATGACCTGGGCCGGGTTCTCCGCCGAGTTCGGCCAGGCCGGATGGCTCCAGGAGCTCGCCCCGGAGGCGATCCCCGAGGACCTGGTCCGTCCCGCTCTGGATGCCGTCTCCTGGGACTCGACGGTCTACGGCCTGCCGAAGTTCGCGAGCGTCCAGACCATGTTCTGGAACAAGGAGCACTACGCCGCCGCCGGCCTGGACCCCGAGGCGGTGCCGGAGACCTGGGACGAGTTCGTCCAGGCCGCGAAGGCCACCACCGTCGACGGCCGCTACGGGTACTGCTGCGACATGGGCAACCCGGCCGGCGCCTACCAGAACTTCCTGCGCTCCCTGCTCCTGGCGGGAGGGGAGCTCTACACGAAGGACTGGACCCCGCAGCTGGACAGCGAGGCGGGCATCGAGGGTCTGACGAAGATGGTCGAGCTCCTGCACCTGCACAAGGTCATGGACCCGGCCTCCCTGCAGATCACCAATGCCTCGGACCTCATCGAGGTCTTCTCCCAGGGACGGACCTCCTCCGTCTTCAACTGGCCCTTCCAGTGGGCCTCGGCCACCGCCGAGGGTGCCGCGACCTCCGCGGAGACCACCGGGAACGGGCTGATCCCCGGGATCACGGTCCGCTCCGCCTCGATCGACGGCTCCGAGGGCTACGCGATCAGCGCCTTCTCGAAGAACAAGCAGGCGGCGCTCGCATGGCTGCAGTTCGCCTCCGGTGCGACGGCGCAGAAGCAGATCGTCGAGAAGGAGGGCTGGTTCCCCGTCTCCCAGAAGACCCTCGAGGACCCCGCCACTGCGGAGGCCCTGCCCGTGGTGACGACCTACCAGCAGGCCACCGAGTACGCGGTCCAGCGCTACGGGACCCCGTGGTCCAACGAGCTCGACCAGCTCCTGTCCGTGCAGGTCTTCCGGGCCATGAACCAGGAGGTCGAGCCCGCCGAGGCCCTGAGGACCGCCCAGCAGGAGCTGCTGCCGATCGTCGAGAAGTACATGGGGTGAGCGCATGACACGCCGCACCCTCACGGCCGGGGAGCGCGGGGACCGCCGGTTCGCGGTCCTCGCCGCCGCCCCCGCCGTCCTCGCCATCGGAGCGCTGTTCCTCTACCCGCTGATCTACGCGGTGATGCTCTCGCTCTACCAGATGAACGACAAGATGCCCGGGGCCACGCAGTTCGTGGGCCTGTGGAACTACGCCCAGATCGCCGCGGACGCGAACTTCCGCGAGGCGCTCGTGCGCACCCTCGTGTTCTCGCTGTTCACCGTGGTCGGAGGCGTGGCCCTCGCCGTCGGGATCGCCCGGCTGCTGCAGCACCCCTTCCGGGGGCGGAACCTCGCCCGCGTGCTGCTGCTGGTGCCGTGGGCGGTGCCGCCGGTCGTCAACGGCATCATGTGGAAGCTCGTCTTCGACGGCACCTACGGGGTCGCGAACTCCGTCCTGTCGGGCCTGGGGCTCATCGACCGCCCCGTCCAATGGCTCGCGGACCCGCAGCTGATCATGGGCGTGCTCATCCTGTCCGAGGTCTGGAAGCTCACGCCGTTCCTGGCGCTCATGACGATCGCCTCGATGCAGGCGATCCCCGCGAACATCTACCGCGCGGCGGCGATCGACGGCGCCGGCCGATGGGCGCAGTTCTGGAAGGTGACGCTCCCCAACCTGCGCGGGACGCTCATGTTCCTGTTCATCGTCCAGTCCATGTGGTCGATCAAGGTCTTCGACACGATCTACGTGCTCACCGGCGGCTCCGGCGGGCCGGCGGAGGCGACCACGACCGTCAACTTCCTCGCCTACCTGACCACCTTCAGCTACCTGGACCGCGGCTACGGCGCCGCCATGTCGATCGTCATCATGGGCCTCGTGATCGCCACGACGATCCTCTGGATCCTGGTGCTGGGCCGGAGGAAGGAGAAGTCCGCATGATCGCCCGCACCGTGATCCACCGCGCGCTCGTCGTGCTGCTCATGCTGTACCTCGTCGTCCCGTTCGGCTGGATGGTCCTCTACAGCGTCTTCCCCTCGAGCAACCTGCGCTCCGAGCGGATGGACCTCTCCCCGGCGGACCTCACCCTCGCCAGCTACGCGTCCCTGCTCTCGGACAGCTCCTTCCTGGTGCCGATCCGGAACTCCCTGGTCGTCGCCTCGGCGACGACGCTCATCTGCATGGCGCTGGGCTCGCTGTGCGCGTACGTGTTCGCCCGGTTCCGCTTCCGCGGGCAGCAGACGCTGCTGCTGGGGATGATGGCGGTGCAGGCGATCCCGGCCGTGGTCCTCGCGGTGCCGCTGTTCGTGCTGCTGCGAGCATTCGGCCTGTACGACTCGATGCTCGGGATGATCCTCACCTACACGGCGTTCATCCTGCCGCTGGTGATCTGGATGATGGTCAGCTTCTTCGAATCGATCCCGGTGAACCTCGAGAAGGCCGCCCGGATCGACGGCTGCACGCGCCTGGGCATCGTGCGGCGCGTGGTGTTGCCGCTGTCCGGGCCGGGACTGGCCGCCACCTCGATCTTCGCGTTCATCACCGCATGGAGCGACTTCTTCCTCGCGAAGGTCCTCACCTCGAACAGCACGCCGCTTCTGCCGGTGCGCACCGCCGCCTTCCAGGGCATCTTCGCCATGGACTACACAGCGGCCGCCACCGCCGGCGTGATCACCGCGCTGCCCGTGCTGGTGCTCGCGCTCCTCGCGCAGAAGTGGATCGTCCAAGGAATCACCGAAGGAGCCGTGAAGGGCTGATGGCAGAGATCCAGCTGCAGGGAGTCAGCAAGAAGTACTCCCCGAAGGACGACCGGTACGCCGTGGAGCACCTGACGTACACCATCCCCGACGGCAGCTTCGTCTCGCTGCTGGGGCCCTCGGGCTGCGGGAAGTCCACGACGCTGAACATGATCGCGGGGCTCGAGTCCGTCACCGACGGCTCGATCATCGTCGACGGACGAGCCGTGGAGGACCTCGAGCCGCACAAGCGCGACCTCGCCTTCGTGTTCCAGGACTACGCGCTCTACCCGCACCTGAGCGTGGCGGACAACATCGCCTTCGGCCTGCGGATGCGCAAGCTCCCCAAGGCGGAGATCGAGCAGCGCGTCCGCGAGGCGGCCACGAAGCTCGAGCTCGAGAACCATCTGGGGCGCCGGCCGAAGGCGCTCTCCGGAGGGCAGCGTCAGCGGGTCGCGCTCGCGCGGGCGATCGCGCGCCGTCCCGGGGTGCTGCTCTTCGACGAGCCGCTGTCGAACCTCGACGCCCTGCTGCGTGACAAGACGCGGGCGGAGCTGAAGATCCTCCACGCGGAGATCGGCGCGACCAGCGTGTACGTCACCCACGACCAGGAGGAGGCGATGAGCCTCTCGGACCGGATCGCCGTCATGAGCGCCGGCCGGCTCGAGCAGTACGGGACGCCCGCGGAGATCTACCGGACCCCGGCGACCGAGTTCGTCGCCGGCTTCGTCGGCAAGCCGCGGATGAACATCGTCGACGCCGCCGTGATCGGCCCGCACCGGGTGCGGCTGGAGGGGACCTCCCTCGAGGTGGACGTGCCGGATGCCGATCTCGGCGAGCGCAGCGCTGTGCGGCTGGGCCTGCGCCCCACCGAGTGCGCCCTGGTCGCGGGCACCGCGGCCGAGAACGACGGCACCGTCCTCGTGGTCGAGCCGCTCGGCAACGCCACGGACATCATGCTCCGCATCGCCGGCGGGGAGTTCGTCGTGCGGGAGGCCGGCTTCTCGTCCTTCGCCCCCGGCGACCCGGTGCGCCTCGATGCCCGGGCCGCGGCGCCGCACGTGTTCGACGCGGAGACGCATCTGCGGCTGTGAGCGCGACCGACGCCGCCGAGCGCCGGGGACGAGGACCCGACACCGTCCCCGGCGGGTCGGCCGTCCTGCCCGATCACTCTTCAGGATTCGCCGATGTCCATCTTCATCGAGCACGCACCGCGGATTGAACGCATGCGCGGCATGCACGGTCCTTTCATGCCTGCTGTGCGCCGCCGACTCGAACAGCACGGCATCACCGCGACCTGGCACTCCTGCCTCACGACTCCCGCACGGTGCTGTTGACGACGTCGGTGACCCCGGAGCGCGCCGAGCTGATCCGCGAAATGCGCAGCGATGTCGCGTCCTCGCTGCTGGACGCCTATGAGGCCGGCTTCCTCTCCGGTCTCGGAGAGTGACCCCCGGATCCGAGGGCTCCTCGCGGAACGCCCGGACATCGGAGCGCCGCCGCGTACCCCATCACCCCACCCTTGAGCCATCCCCGCCACCGCCTATACGATCGACCGGTCCACACCGCTTCCAGCGTCGGCAGCGATACCCCGCCCCTCTCGCGCTGGAGAAGCCGTTGACCTCGCCTTCCGCACCCGTGCCCGCTGTCTCCGGGCAGGCCCCGCTCTCTCCCGGCCGTCTGCGCCTGGTGATCCTCGCGATGGCGCTGGGCGCCTTCGCGATCGGCACCACCGAGTTCGCCTCGATGGGCCTGCTGCCGCAGATCGCCGGCTCCCTCGAGGTGAGCGTGCCGCAGGCGGGCATGCTCATCACCCTGTACGCGCTGGGCGTCGTGATCGGGGCGCCGCTCGTGACGATCGCCGCGGTGCGCATGCCGCGCTCCCAGCTGCTTGTGCTGCTGATCGCCCTGATCGGCCTGGGAAATCTGCTGTCCGCGATCGCCATGAGCTTCCCGGTCCTCGCGGGCGCCCGCTTCGTGGCCGGGCTGCCCCATGGCGCCTTCTTCGGCGTCGCCTCCCTCGTCGCGGCGCGGCTGTCGCCCGCGAACCGGCGCGCCCGCTCCGTGTCCCTGGTGATGCTGGGCCTGACCGTCGCGACGATGCTGGGGGTCCCGGCCTCGACCGCTCTCGGGCAGCAGGTCGGCTGGCGCGCGGCCTACCTCATCGTCGTCGTCATCGCGCTGGCGAGCACCCTCGCGATCTGGCGCCTGGTCCCCGAGCCGGAGGGCACCGCGACCGGCGGCTCGATCCGCGGAGAGCTGCGGGCGCTGCAGCGTCCGCAGGTGTGGCTGGGCCTAGGCATCGGCGCGATCGGCTTCGGCGGGATGTTCGCGGTGTACAGCTACATCGGCGAGATCGTCCCGGGCGTGCTGGGCCTCGGCGTGGGCGCCGTGCCGGTGGCGCTGTTCGTGTTCGGCGTGGGCATGACGGCCGGCAACATCGTCGCGGGCCGGCTCGCGGACCGCAGCGTCTACGGCACGATCTTCCTGGGCCTGGTGGGCATGGCGGCGAGCCTCGCCGTGTTCGCCCTGGTCGCGCACAGCGCGGTCGCCGGGATGGCGCTGCTGTTCGCGATCGCCGTGACCTCCCAGCTCATGGGGCCGTCTCTGCAGCTGTTCCTGCTGGACGCCTCGCCCGACGCTCCCTCGCTCGCGGCCGCTCTGCATCATTCGGCGCTGAACATCGGCAACTCCCTGGGCGCGGCGCTCGGCGCCGCCGTCCTCGCCGCGGGGCTGGGCCTGCTCGCCCCCGCCTGGACGGGCGTGGTGCTGGCCCTCGCAGGCCTCATCGTCGCGTCCGCCTCGCTCCTGCTGCACCGGCGGGAGCTGAGCCGCCGGGCGGCGAGCGCGACGCATGCCGTGCCGGCCCCCACCATGACCGGCGAGGTGCCCGCGGTCTGCTGAGCCGGGGCGGGCATCGTCTACCCCCGGGGGCTCAGCTCGGTGCCCGCACCACGTCGGTGTCGATACCGTCCCGGGCGTAGACGAGGAAGAAGCCCTGGCGGGTCCTCGGCAGATAGTCGATCACGGCACCCACGGCACGGAGGTCCGCGAGCCATTCGTCCAGGGCAGCGGCCTCGTCCGCCTCGAGCACGAATCCTGCGCGACGCATCGCGAGCTGCGACAGCCTGGAGAGCGCATAGGCGTCGGCGTGCTCATCCGCGATGTCCCCGTGCGCGAGGGGATCAGGGCCCACGTTCCACGGGTCGTCCGCCGCGAAGCTCATCGGAGTCCTCCTTCGATCGCGTGCCCCGATCATCGGACACGGCACCGACATCCGAGGACAGCCGAGTCGCGGGAGCCGCGCGCTCGTGCTTCGAGGAGACCGGTGCATTCACGAGGCGGGCGGCGAGCCCGGCTCAGCCCTGCGCGCTCCGCCCAGGAGCACGGCGCGCTTGCGCAGCAGCTCGGCCTTGGAGTGGACGCCGGCCTTGCGGTACATGTCGCGCAGCCGGGTCTTGACGGTGTGCGGGGAGACGTGGAGGCGGCGGGCGGCGTCGGCGATGCTGTCGCCCTCCTCGAGGCTGCCGAGGAGCTCGCGCTCCCCGCGGGTGAGGACGACGACCTCGGTCCGGGGATAGGGGCTGCTCAGCTGCGGCACCGGGTCCGCGCCGAAGAGCTGCTCGCGCAGGGCGGCGGGCAGGAGCGCGAGCTCGGCGGCCGGCCCGCGACCGCGAATCGCAGCGCACAGCGGATCGCCCTCGCGCAGCGTCCAGCCGGCCGTGCCGGTGCGCTGGCGCAGCAGCCGGATCACATCGAGCTCAGGTGAGCTGAGCGCGCTGAAGCGGCCGATCGTCCCCAGGAGCGTCTCGAGCGCGGCCGTCTCGTGAAGGAGCCACAGCAGGCGGGCGCGGCTCGCGACCAGCTGCGGGGGCCGGTGCGCGACGTGGGCGTCCTCGGGCTCCGCGCTCTCCGCCTCGTCGAGGACCTGGCCCGCCTCGTCGAGAGCCCCGGCGGCCTGCAGCAGGTCGGCGAGGTCGGCGCGCAGCAGCGCTCCGGGGTAGGCGTCGGGGCGCGCGGAGGAGTAGTGGTCCTCGAGCTGTCGGCGCAGATGCAGCACCCCTGCGGCCGGGTCCTCATGCAGGTCCAGGCGGGATCGCACATGCACCGGCAGCCACCAGTACTGTCCGAAGAGGTCCTCGTCGGTCTCCGGGTCGAGCTGCCCGGCGCGGGCGAGCTCCTCCCGCGCCTGCTCGTGCTCTCCGCGGGCGACGTGCAGCAGGCCGCGGGTCAGCACGGCGATGCCGCTCCACATGCGCAGCCGTCCGCCCTCGGGGCCGTGCGGGTCCGCCACGGGGTCCGGAAGGATCTGCTCCGCCCGTTCCAAGTCGGCGGCGAGGACGTGGACGAGGCCGATGAAGGTCTGGGCGTGCCCGGCGGCCGGGTGCCCGCCGTTCGCCTCCGCCCAGCGCATGGCCCCGCGCAGCGCCCCGATCGCCTCGGCCGCACGCCCGCCGAGCAGCTTGGTGGTGCCCACGTTCATGAGGACGATGGGGATCACGTCCTGGATGCCGACGCGATCGGTCGAGGTGCTGAGCTCGGCGAGGAGCTCATCGGCCAGCTGATCGGCCGGCCCGTAGCTGCCCTCGAAGAGCATGCGGTGCAGCCGGATCGAGCGCACGCCCAGACGGTCCCGCAGCTCGGGGTGCGGCTGTGCCGCCACCCAGCGCTCGAAACGGGTGATGACCACATCGGGCAGCGGGAGGGAGTGCCGGGTCAGCGCGAGCGTGAGGGCGTGACGGGAATGCGCGGGGATCCGGGCGCACGCCGGGGACTCGAGGACCTCCGCCAGCAGCTCGGGCTCGGCGAGCATCGCCCGGTAGTAGGACCGGTCCAGGAAGGTCGCGAGCGCGTCCAGGTCGTTCCCGCCGCGCAGCCGCCGCAGCTCCTGGCGGAGATCCCGGCCCGCGGCGCCTCCGACCTGCCCTTCGTCCACGTCCTGCCCCTCATCTCGTCGTGCCCCTGCCTCCACCCAGTCTCCCGCACGGGGCCGATGCAGTTCGTCGCAAGACCCCCGGGACCTCCCGGATCCGCCCGTGAGCCACCTCCTCCCCACCCCCGTGGGACGGCCGATACCGCGCGGCCCTGGTCCGCGGCGCCGACGCCCGGACCCGGCGCAGGCGCCGACGCCTGCGCCGAGTAGGCTCGTCCCCATGACCACGTCCCTGTCGCTCGAGGACCTCACGGCCTGGCTGACCGCCTTCGCCCGGGAGGTCGATGCGCAGGAGGCGCTGCTGACCTCGCTCGACGCGGCGATCGGGGACGCGGATCACGGGGCGAACATGGTGCGCGGAACCCGCTCGGTCGCCCAGTCCCTCGCGGCGCAGACCCCGCGGACGGCCTCGGAGCTGCTCCTGCGTGCGGGGACGACGCTGGTCAGCTCCGTGGGCGGCGCGGCCGGCCCGCTGTACGGGACGTTCTTCCTGCGCATGTCCCGGGAAGCCGGGGCGGTGACGGAGCTCGATGCCCGCGGCCTCGGGGCGGCGCTGCGCGCGGGCCTGGAGGGGCTCGTGCTGCGCGGCAGGGCGGAGGTCGGGGACAAGACCCTGGTCGACGCGCTCTCCCCCGCGGTCGCGGCCTTCGAGGGGGAGGCCGCGGCCGGCGGGGACGTCGCCGCCGCCGCGCAGGCCGCAGCGGTCGCCGCCGCCGCGGGCCGGGACGCTGCCCGGATGCTCGAGGCCCGCAAGGGGCGCGCCTCCCTGCTGGGCGAGCGGTCCATCGGCCATGTCGACCCGGGCAGCGCGAGCGCCGCCCTCCTGATGGAGTGCCTGGCCGAGGCGGCGCTCGGCTCGTCGGCGGCCCCGATCACACGGTCGTGAACCCGCCGTCCAGCAGGTAGTTGCTGCCGGTGATCATCGCCGCCTCCTCCCCGGCGAGGAATGCGATGAGGGCGGCGACCTCCTCCGGCTGGGCGAAGCGTCCCGCGGGGATCGCGGCTCTCGCCTTCTCGCCGCGCTCCCCCGCCCAGGCCGCCTTCCCGAGCGGCGTCTCCACGACGGTCGGGGACACGGCGTTGACGGTGACGCCGCGGCCGGCCCATTCGAGGGAGAGCACATGCGTCAGCCCGACGACCGCGGCCTTGCTCGCACAGTAGGCGGCATGCTGGTCGAGGCCGATCACGGAGGCCTGCGAGGCGAGGTTGATGATGCGGCCGTAGCCGGCCTCGAGCATGACCCGGCCGGCGGCCTGCGCCATGTAGAAGGTGCCGCTGAGGTTCACGTCCAGGGTGAGCTGCCAGCGGTCGGGGGTGACGTCGACGGCGGGATCCAGCAGCGCCAGGCCCGCGGAGTTCACGAGGATGTGGGGGACGCCGACCTCGCGGACGGTCTCCTCGATCGCGGTGGTCGCCGCCTGCGGGTCGGCGAGGTTCCGCACGAGGGCCAGGTGGCCCTCGCCCGGGAGCTCCGCCATGACGGAGCCGACGGCATCGTTCAGATCGACGCCGACGATCCGGGCGCCGCGCGCGGCCAGATGCTCGGCCACGGTCCGGCCGATACCGCTCGCCGCTCCCGTGATGACCGCGATCCTGCCGGTGAAGGCGCCGTCCGCGCGTGAGGCTGCTGTGCTGACGTGTTCGCGGTGCATGTCTTCGTGCTCCTCGACGGGTTGTGATCCGGGACCGGACGGCGCGGACCACGACCGGAAGGAGGCCCGCGAGTCGGGCATACGGTAGCAGCCGGGCAGCGGCGGAGCCGGAGCAGGCGGCAGCCGAACGGCCCCGCCGGCGCATCCGCGGCGTCCGCCGCCCCGCTCCGTCATCCACATCGCACCGCCCGTCGACCGCGCGGCCGGACCGCTCCGCCTAGGCTGGAGGGCATGGACGACCTCCCCGTGACCGCTGCTCCCCCGGCCTCGCCCGCGCCCGCGGAGGACGTCATGACGGAGGCGCTCGCGGCGCTGCAGCACGTCTTCGGCTACGACGCGTTCCGCGGCGACCAGGCGGCCATCATCCAGCAGGTCGCGAGCGGCGGCGACGCGGTCGTGCTCATGCCCACCGGCGGCGGGAAGTCCCTGTGCTACCAGATCCCTGCGCTGGTCCGGGAGGGCACCGGCATCGTCGTGTCCCCGCTGATCGCGCTGATGGCCGACCAGGTCGCCGCGCTCGAAGCCGTGGGCATCCAGGCGGCCTTCCTGAACTCGACCCTCGACCTCGAGCAGGTCCGGAAGGTGGAGCAGGACCTGCTGGCCGGGGAGCTGGACCTGCTGTACATGGCGCCGGAGCGGCTGGTCCTGCCGCGCACCGTGCAGCTGCTGCAGCGGGCGGAGGCACAGTCAGGCCTCGCGCTGTTCGCGATCGACGAGGCCCACTGCGTGTCCCAGTGGGGCCACGACTTCCGGCCCGACTACCTGGGCCTGAGCGTGCTCGCGGAGGCCTTCCCCCGGGTGCCGCGGATCGCGCTCACGGCCACGGCGACCCGCGAGACGCACCGGGACATCACCGAGCGGCTCCAGCTGGGGCGTGCCCGGCACTTCGTGTCGAGCTTCGACCGGCCGGGCATCCAGTACCGCATCGAGCCGAAGGACCGCGCACGCGATCAGCTGCTGCGGCTGATCCGCGCCGAGCACGAGGGCGATGCGGGCATCGTGTACTGCATGTCGCGGCGCGGCGTGGAGGAGACGGCTCGCTGGCTGGTCGATCATGGCGTGGCCGCCCTCCCCTACCACGCGGGTCTCGACGCACGGGTCCGGCAGGAGCATCAGGAGCGCTTCCTGCGCGAGGACGGCCTGGTCGTCGTGGCGACCATCGCCTTCGGCATGGGCATCGACAAGCCGGACGTCCGCTTCGTCGCGCACCTGGACCTGCCCAAGTCGATCGAGGGCTACTACCAGGAGACGGGCCGCGCCGGGCGCGACGGCCTCCCCTCGACCGCCTGGATGGCCTACGGTCTGGGCGACGTGGTCAACCAGCGGCGCTTCATCGACGCCGGCGAGGGCTCCGAGCAGCACAAGCGTAGCGCCCGGGCGCATCTGGACGCGATGCTGGCCCTGTGCGAGACGGTCACGTGTCGGCGGGTGCAGCTGCTGCGATACTTCGGGCAGGACTCGCAGCCGTGCGGGAACTGCGACACGTGCCTGAACCCGCCGGAGACCTGGGACGCGAGCGTGGCCGCGCAGAAGCTGCTCTCGGCCCTGATCCGGCTGGACCGCGAACGCGGCCAGAAGTTCGGCTCCGGGCATGTGATCGACGTGCTGCTGGGCCGCGAGTCCGACCGCTCCCGCCAGTCCCGCCACGAGGAGCTGAGCGTGTGGGGCATCGGCACGGAGCTGTCGGAGCGGGAGTGGCGCACGGCGCTGCGTCAGCTGCTGGCCCGCGGCATCGTGGAGGCGGAGGGCGAGTACGGCGTGCTCGTACCGGGTCCGCTGGCCGGGCCCGTCCTGCGCGGCGAGCAGACGGTCGAGCTCGCGGTTGACCGGAGGCCCGCGAAGACGCAGCGGCCCCGGGGCGCGAGCAGCACCGCGGGAGCGCCCCGGGCGGCCGATGCGCTCGAGCCCGCGCAGCGCGAGGTCTTCGAGGCCCTGCGGGCCTGGCGGACCTCCGTCGCGAAGGAGAAGCAGATCCCGCCGTACATGGTGTTCTCCGATGCCACGCTCGTGGGGATCCTCGAGGCGCGACCGTCCACGGCGGCGCAGCTCGGGAACGTCAGCGGGGTGGGCGCGAAGAAGCTCGCCGAATACGCCGAGGCGGTCCTCGAGGTGCTCGAGGACGCGAACGCCTGAGCCTCAGCCGCGGCGCGCGGCGACCTCCGCGAGCAGAGGCACACCCCTGTCCGCCATCACGGAGAGGTCCTCGGCGGTCGTGTACGGGGCGGCGGAGATGCGCAGGAACCCTTCGCCGTGGAACTCGGTGAAGGCACCGATGCAGCCGGTGGCCTCCATGAACGGGACCCGGAGCGCGTCGACGGCATCGTGGTCCCAACGCGCCGCACCGGGCAGGCGCAGCAGGCGCATCGGCCCGAAGCCGGTGCCGACGTCGGCGACGGGCTCCTCGACACCGACGTCGCGCAGCGCCTGTCCGATCTCCTCCTCGGCACGCCGCATCATCGCCTCGGCGTGGCCACGGATCCGCTCCCAGCCGAGCTCGGCCTCGAGATGGTCGTAGGCGTGCCCGGCGCTGAACCAGGCGGTGACATCGGCGGTGCCCTGATGGTCGAAGCGCTCGGGGTATCCGGCGCGACCGCCCCACGAATCCACCAGCGGGAACAGGTCCAGCGCCTCGGTGCCGCGGACCAGGACCGCGGTTCCGCGCGGAGCGCACCAGAATTTGTGGAGGTTCCCGATCCAGGCATCGGCCTCCCGGATCACGGGGTCGGGAAGGGCGCCGGGGGCGTGGGCGCCGTCGACCAGCACGAGGGCGCCGTGCTCGTGGGCGAGGCGAGCGGCCTCCGCAGCGGGCAGGCGTCGTGCGGTCGCGGATGTCACCTGGTCGATGACCAGCAGATCCGTCCGGTGCTCCCGCAGATGCTGCGTCAACAGCGTCAGGACCTCGTCGTCGGAGGCGGACAGCGGGATCGGCAGGACGGCGAGGCTGCCGCCGCTCTCGCGGGCTGCGCGTTCGGCCCCCATCGTGACGGCGCCGTAGCCGTGGTCGGTCACCAGGGCATGCACAGGCCGTCCGCGCTGCACCACAGCGCGGTATACGACCGAGGCGCCGGCGCTCGCATTGGTGACCATCACGAGGTCAGATGCGCCGACACCGAGTCGAGCGGCCATGTCGCGGCGGACGCCGACGAGGCGGTCGGCCAGCGTGCTGAACCAGCGCACCGGGTTGGTCTCCATCGCCTCCCGCGAGGCCGCCTGGTGATCGAGGACGGCGCGCGGCACCGCACCGAAGGAGCCGTGGTTCAGATGCCGGAAGGCAGGGTCGAGGTCCCACAGCTCCCGGGCCGACCTCCCTTCGCGCGTCCTCAGCACGGGGTCCGCGGTCCGGACCTCCTGCGCGATCAGCTCCGTCATGACATCCTCCCGTTCCGGCGGGACGCACCCCGCCGAGCCATGATCCAGCAGCACCCGACCGCCCTGCCCGCTCGTCTCACCCGCTTCACCTCGAGGGCCGTGGCAGCGCCTCGCAGCCCGGGACGCCGAGGACTCGCCCGGGAGGGACAGCCTGGCGTCCGCGCCCCTGCCGACCACGGGGTCGGCAGCGTCCGCGGACGGAGCCAGGCCGCTACGGTGGTGCCGACATGCAGGACACCCCAGGGATTGGAGCCACCACATGGTCATCATCGGCTGGATCGTCGTCGGACTGATCGCCGGCGCGCTCGCGAAGCTCATCCTGCCTGGGAAGCAGGGAGGGGGATGGCTCGCGACCATCATCCTCGGCGTCATCGGCGCGTTCGTCGGCGGGCTGCTCTTCGGGCTGCTGGGAGGGAAGGGAATGGGCGCGGTCCTGTCGGACCCGTGGTCCTGGGGTTCCCTCGCGATCGCGGTGATCGGCGCGCTCGTGTTCTCCTTCGTGTGGGGTCTGATCACGAAGGACCGCGGCTGACGCGCAGCTCCGTTCCCCGCTGCTGTGCGGGGCCGGCGTGATCATCCAGGAAAGCGGCCCGCGGCACCCCGCCGCGGGCCGCGTCGCTGTCTCCTGCGGGTCCTGGAGGAGCTTCGTCGGGGCGTGACGCGCACAAAAAGAGGGGGCCCTGAAACAGGGCCCCCATCATCGTGTTCCGGGACGGTAACAGGCCCTCCGGGACGGGAGCCCCCCGCGGTCGGGGGGGGTGGTCGTCTTCGCCCGGGCGTGGCGGGGGTGTGTCCTGGAATGCAGGAGAGCGGGTGA